>JAYTEU010000547.1:0-5429 GCA_043734985.1 Chthonomonadaceae bacterium | reverse complement strand
AGAGGGCGAGGTCGAGTCTGCCGACGATTCCGGTGTCGACCAGGCTGCATCGGTCAGCGGCGCTGACGGGTGAGTTGGGCGTATTTGGCGGCGTCGATGGCGCTGCCGAGGCTGAGCAGGGTGTAGAAGCCGACGCAGGCGATAACGGGGGCTTGGGCGGTCCAATCGACGGCGACGCGCTTCTCGCGGGCTGTGGGGGCGGAGGCTGGCGCGCGCCTATTAGCGGACGTTTCCCATGCTTCCTTGTCGCGCATCAGGAAGAGGAGCGCGGCCATGGAGATCGCGGCGCAGGCGAGCAGCACGGCGCCCTGGAGCGTCTGCCCGTTGTGGATCTGGCCCGCGCCCGGCACGAGCAGCGAGAAGGCGGCGGCGGCGATCGGGTTCTTCGGGACTTCTTCCGGGTCGGTTTCGCTCCACTGCTGCTGCCGCACGAGCAGGTCGCCGTATTTGCGCTCTGCGGAGGCGCGCTTGGGGTCCGCCTCGGTTGCGCGCTTGTAGGCGGCCATGGCCTCGTTGGTGCGCGCCACGCCCTGGAGCAGGTCGCCGAACATCTCCAGCGCGGCGGCATCGGCGGGGACCAGGTCGAGCGCCTGGCGGCATTTGCCGAGCGCCTCGGTGTACTTCTCGCGCTTGCGCAGTGCATAGACCTCGCGCAGTATTGCCTCCGCCTGCGTTCGCTCCTGGGTCGTCGACGGCCGGAACTCCGGCAGATCCAGCGAGACAGCCTCCACCGCCTGAACGCGCGCCGCGGCTGAGTTAGATTGGAGCTGGGCGGCAAAGCTCTGAAGGTCGGCCGTGCGGGCGGCCAATTTCTGCTGCACCGCCAGTTTTGGGTTGCGCGGCGCGGGCTCTACCGGTATCGCGGCCAAGAGGGGAGAAGCAGAAGTCAGGGGCGGAGGCGCGGTGGTGTTCGCATTCGCGTCCAGGAGCCGCCGGATCTCGTCCGGCTTCATGCCCATCCGCGCGAGATCCTGTTCGGCCTGCCGCCGCTTTGCGCCATCGGCCTGAAGGATGTCTATGCCCTGGGCTGCCGCGCTGTTCTGTGGAGCCTGCAGCGGCAAAAGCGCGGGACCGGGCGCCAACTTCGCTATGACCGAAGGCGCGACGAGGTTTGCGGCGCCGGGCAAGCCGATCGTTCTATCAACGGGAACCGCCTGCGCGATCGGAGCGCTGCCGGGAGACATCGCCTGTGTCTGGTTGGCGACCGCCTGGGGTGGCGTGGTATCCGAGGGTGACAAACCAGGTGGCGACAGCTCGATGAGCGAATAGCCCATCTGGCCGATCTGGTTCGCGGCGAATGCCGTGTTCGGAGCCTCTACCTGGCCCTGAACGGTATTGCCCATACGATCTTTGGCGATGAAGGCAAATTGAGGCATGTCGTCCCTGTTCTGTTGGAAGCCTGGCTAGGCCCAATGCCGTTTAAATAAGGGTCAGGTAAGCATTGAGTCCGCGCAGGCGGACTTCGTAAACTTAGACCGGCATTTCAATGCCGTGGCGCCTTGCGCCCTTATCTAAAAGGCATTGTGGCTAGGCCGGAAGCAGCTCCAGCTCCAGGCGCGCCGCCTCGCCCCACAGCTCTTCCAGGCGGTAGAAGTCCCGCTGTTCGGCGGCCATCACATGCACGACCACGTCGCCGTAGTCCATCAGAACCCAGGTCGCCTCCTGGCGGCCCTCCACACGCAGTTTCCGCTCGCCGGAGTTGCGCAGCTTGTCCTCGATGCGATCGGAGATGGCGCGGATCTGGATGCTCGATTTTCCGGTACAGATCACGAAGTAGTCCGTAATGATCGTCAGTTCGCGGACGTCCAGGGCGACGATCTCTTCGGCTTTTACCGCGTCGGCGGCCTGCACGATCATCCGCACCTTCGCTTCGGCGGTCAGGCCGGCTCCGGCGAACTCGTCCGGCTCGTCGTCCTCTTCCTCATCCTCGTCGTATTCAAAGTCGTCAAGGTCGGACTCGTCGTTCAGGAGCGCCAGAACCTCGGGGTCTACGGCGGCATCACCGAAGGTGTCTTCTTCGTGCTCGTGCGCCCCCGGCTGCTCGTCTGCGGGCACGGGCGCCGCGGTTGCGGCTGCTGCATTATTCGGCTCGTTCAACATACTGTTTGTTTCCCTTAATCCGGCCGCTGCCCATGCCCTATGGCCTTAATACCGGTTCTCCACTCTATGCGGGCGTCGAAGCCAACTCTACCGCGGAATAGAGGCGGTGCTGCGCAATATAATCGGCGACGCCGTCCGGCGTTAGATACCGGATCGGGCGGCCCTGCTTTACTCGTGCCCGAAGGTCCGTGGAGGAGATGCCCAGCGCGGTCGAATCGACGGCGGCGATCTTGTCCAGGTACGCTTTCGGAAGACGCTCTTTCAAAATTTCAATGTCGAATCCAGGGCGTGTCGCCGCAATGAACTTCGTCTTTTGTATCACTTCGGCGTGACGGTTCCAGGTCAGTATCTCGGCGATTGCGTCCACGCCGGTGATCGTAAACAGTTCGGCGTCCGGGTACTCTTCGGTGAGCAGAGCGAGTGTATCGACGGTATACGACGGCCCCGAGCGGTCCATCTCCACCGTCGAGCACTCAAAAGCCGGATTTGACAGCGTCGCGATCCGCGCCATGGCAAACCGATGCGCCGCGGGCGTTATCGCCCGGTCGGGTTTGTGCGGCGGCGAACCGTTGGGTATGAAAAGTACCCTGTCGAGATGGAAGTGAACGCGCGCCTCCTCGGCAATAAACAGGTGGCCGAAGTGGATGGGATCGAAGGTCCCGCCCATGATACCCAGTCGCATGCGCACTCTCCGCGGCGTTCGCAACCCTGGCCCTCTTAGCCAAATCCCCTTCCCGGCGCACGGGGCGGAATGCAGCTTCCGCGGACGCGCGTTGGGAAGGGGATTCGGCGATGCCTCCCTACGGAGCGAGAGGGATTCGAACCCTCGAATGGCTTTTGACCATTACACGATTTCCAGTCGTGCTCCTTAGACCAACTCGGACATCACTCCACTCAGGCGTGTTATTATATCACGAACGCCCCCGGGAGTCAATGAACGCGAGCAGGCTCTTCCAAACGAAAGACTGCAACGGTCTTATTCAGCCAGCCGCGCCAGGTTTGCGAGAGTCGCGTGCGGGTAACATCCAACGGTCTTTGACTGCCCTGACTCACGCCGTATCCAGTCCTCATAGAGTGGAAAGGCATCATAGAGTGGAAAGGCATCATAGCCTGCCTTGTGCGATTTCCACCAAGAGCGGAGCGTCGCTTTGTTGTACATAGGTAGCGAAGCGTCGCTTTGTTGTACATAGGTATTGGATAAACGCGATTTTTGCGAACGAATCGATCGAGAAATTCACGCAATCGGTTAGGCTGTCTGGCACAATCACAGATCACCAATCCATATTTGCAGGAAGCGCCGCCATGATTGCGAAAACCGTTCCCAAGCGGAGAATCGACTGGCATATCACCGACAAGGCACCCATAGAACACCAGTCGCCCAGGAGCACGCTTGTCGCCCTTTTCCAAGGCATAGCTAAGTTCAGCCTCGAAGCGTTCTTTGTCTCGTCGCATCGACGCGAGGAAGCGAGTATCGCCCGCCATATGCTTGTCCCAATTGGCGAGATATTGGTCCATGAACACAAAATCCGGCGGAGAAGTTCGTACCACGACGACGAACACCACAAGGCCAATCAGCGCCGCCATCGCCAACAGCATCAGGGCTTTCTTGCGCATCCGTGCTCAGCGTCCTTTCAAATAGCTGGCTCTGCGGCATCGCGTTGTTGGGCGGCTTCTTTCCGCAGTAATATTTTCTCTACTCTGTACACATATTTCATAGCAAGTTTCCAGATACTTGGCCGTGAAAATAGACCAACTAGCTGTTTCCAGAATGCCGGTTCAAGCCTAAGCACCTGGACTGACATCCTGTCTAACTCTGCTTCCGAACTATGCTTTAGACCTCTCATAATTCACAAGCCGATTTCTGAACAGGTGAACGATCAATTCCCATAGATCGATATGTCTTCGCCGGCAAGTTTACTGTCAAACAGCCGCATATAATCTGCCGAGTGACCGGGGAAACGATTCTAAAGGCGATTCACATCTTCCCAGAAGCGAGATTCATCAAAGCCGCGCATGCCGTGCGTAAGAAAGTGGGCCAGGTTGTGAAACGCGATGGCTCGAACTCTTGCACACTGCACCTGTTGATACCGGCGGCGAAGACTTCCTAGGTTCCACCAATGGAACCCTCCGATTAAGCCCTGCAAGTCCCATTTCAGGTGCATCATGGCAGCACAAAGCAGAAAGCGATAGGCGTCCACACGCGTTTCGTTCACTTCGTCGGCTCCTCCGTATACGGTGTTCTTTAACCGTTATCGCGCCGTGAACGAAGCGTTTGGTACCAGTCCATCAAGGAAATTCTTGAAGGTAGGCGCGACCTGTCACTCCTCGCCCACTTCTGCATCGCAGGCCGAATAAGATTCTCCTCGCGTTGTTGAGATTTTACCTCATAACCGGCGAAACGAGCAGCCACCGGTTACGGGGACTCAGTCTGTCCCGTGCGACGTTTTCCTAGCTCCCAGAGGTCGTGCATAATTCTTGGCGACGGGTGTTCGAATTGTCAGGAACTGGTGCGAAGTGGTACAATGCGCGCGTTGGCCGGTTGGGATTACCGGGCGGCTGGAACACGGTGTAAGGCCGTTAACAATAGGAGTCGTAGTGCATGCCTGATGAGAAGGGTTTGGAATCTTCGAGCGCGATGCGGCGCTCGCGGCCCCCGAGCGCGCTCGCACAGGGCCTGGAGATAAGGCGCGAGGACCTGGTGATTGCGGAGTGCAAGCTCGCCGAGGCCACGCGGCACGGCGATATTCCCGCCGCGCTTCGGATCACCAACGAGATGATCCGGATGGACCCGGCATCTGCCGAGCACCACTACAATAAAGCCCTGCTGTGCCAGCATCAGAGCGAGATCGAGCTGGCGGTCCACGAATTCATGCACGCGATCTGGCTGGAGCCGGATGGACCCTATTCCGATTACGCGCGCAATTTCCTGGAAGACCTGGACGTGTTTCAGCTCAATCAGATCGCCATTCTCGCCAATGAAGACCTTGTCTTCCGCACCAAGCTGAGCCGCAACTGCCAGGAGGCGGTTCTCGAGCGCGGGTTCGCGCTCAGCCCGGTCGGCGAGCAGCTTCTGCGGGAGTACTGCGAGGATACCCTCGTGGAAAGCCCAGCCCCTCCGCGCGCCTCCCGGTATCAATGAAGGCGGCCCTGGAAAATATCCGCGGCCTGCTTCAGATCGCCCGCGCCGGAGAGCGCACCCTGGTGATGGGCATACTCAACCTCACGCCCGACTCCTTCTCCGACGGCGGCTCATACGCTACGGTGGACGCCGCGCTCAAGGCCGCCGACCGGATGCTGAACGAGGGCGCGGATATTCTTGATATCGGAGG
>JAYTEU010000546.1:0-5533 GCA_043734985.1 Chthonomonadaceae bacterium | reverse complement strand
TGGCCGAGCGCGGAGATATACTGGTCCATGATCCCAACGTTAACGCCCACAAACTCGCGCTCCGCCTTCTGCGCAAGCAGCGCCAGCCTTACCGGCTCTACCTCAAGGCCCGACGCAGCGGAAAAGGCCATTCCGCCGGCGACCAGCAGCGCGGCGGATGACGAGAGACCTGCGCCGAGCGGCACGTTGCCGAGCGTCACGCAGTTCATACCCTGCGTTCCCAGGCCCTCCTGATGAAAGACCCAGGCAATGGCGCGTAGGTAGTTGCTCCATTTTTCGCGCCCTTCCGCGGCCGGCTTGACGTTGTCGACGGGGAACTTCGATGCCTGGTTGAAATTGAGCGCATAGGCGCGGACTTGCCGGTCCCGCCGGGCGCCGCCGGCAATGATCACGTCTCGATCGATCGCCGCCGGGAACACAAATCCATCGTTGTAGTCGGTATGCTCGCCGATCAAATTAACGCGCCCGGGCGCCCGAACCACGAATTCCGCCTGGTAACCATAGAGGTCGTGGTATTTGCGCTCGACTTCGAGAATCCGATCCGGTTCACTGCTAGTAAACATGGCGCTGCCACCTTAGATTGGTTTTGGAGATAGGGAAGTGCTTGCCGTGGCGTCACACTGCAGTTGGCTTCATAGGATGGTGCCTGGTGCAGAACGCCTTCCACGACCGGCGTCGCCATCGGATCGCTTCCACCGTGGCGCTTTCCAATCCGGCGTGGGAAAGCGCCATTTGGATTCTCAGTGCGTTATCGCCGACAGATCGCCTAGCGAGCCAATACCCGAGCTCGTAATCCAGCACGAGGAGAGGCACGCGTGGATCCGCGAGAAGACCGTGCAGCCGAACCAGGCAGGATCTGCTGAACCAGTAGGACGGCGCGGTCTGCCTGAGCGATGCGCGCAGCCACTCCACGCCAAATGGAGGCTCCGAATACCCGAAGCGCGCGGAGATTAGCGTCAGCCTCGCTCGCACCTCAGATTCGGCTCGGCAATCCGATCGCGTCAACAGGGAGTCCCACCGTTTGTCCAGGGTCTCCTGCCGCGCACTCCTGCGCTCGCCAAGATCTTCGCATTTCCGCTGGTAAAGGATGTCCCAGTTCTTCTTGCGCCACAGTTCGGCTTTCCTGTTTATCTCTCCCAGTCCACGAAGTTCGAGCTCTTTATCGACCACGCCGCCGCGGTGGGGATCTCTGTGCAGAAGTGGCAGTCCGGAGCCGTAGCCATGCGCGTAGTGGGCCAACTCATGCGCCAGCGTCCCATCCACCACAAACGTGGGAACGTCGGGGTCCGCAAAGAGCCGGTTGACAAGGATGATCGTCTGCCCGGACCTCGCTCCGATGGAGCCGAAGCGATTGCGCGCGCGAATGCCAAACCGGGTGACGATCGGATAACCTTGCGGGACATCTGCGAAGTGAATCTGACGTAGTAGGCTCACGCGCTCGGCAAGCCAATCGTCGTTGCGGAAGCCGGATTCAGGGCCGGTATCAGGGGTGCTCATGCTGCTGCTTACTTCTCGACTGCGCGCTAGGATTAGGATGTAGTATTGGCGATCCGCACCGTAGTTTCGCCGGATACAACCATGTTTCCTCCTTCGACCATATGTAGTATCGGCCCATAAGTATTCGCTAGCGCCTCGTCGATGGAGGACTTTCCGTAAAGACCCTCCGCCTCTTCAAACTTGGCTGAGGCAACCTGAGAACGGATCGATTGTGCTATGTGATGCCGATCTTCGCGTTCGGCGGCCGAGAGCAGCATGTCCTCCTCCTCACGCAAGTGGGAGGCGACGACATATAGTATGGCAGCCCAGTCCGGTTTACTCTCCGCGCAGGCCAGCAGCGCCAGGCGTTCCAGAGATGCCGCGGTCTGAGGCGTATCCTTGAGCTTCCGCCACAGGTCGAGGGACTCGCCCAGACAGGACCTTGCCGCCTCCAGATCGCCCCTGTCGAGCGCGGCGCTCCCGAGCGCGTTCAGAGCCGCCGCAAGAGCTCTTTCATGGCCCGCCTGTCTTGGATCTCTCCGCACACTGTCAGCCTGTATCACAGAAAGCAGGTCGTGGCCGTCCCACTCCAACGAACCGGAAGCATCCGCTGTACTCCACTCGGCTGGCCTTGAACCCGTCCGCCGACCCCCCGAATCCGTGTCGATCGAATTCGGATTTGCGATACGATGCGATCCCTCTCCCGCAAACACGCCAAGGAGCTGAAGACTTCGCGCAACGCCATCGGAATCGCCTCGATCCCTGAATATCTCGAGCGCTTCATCGACGAATGCCGTCGCATTCTTGCGCTCGCCATCGATCCAGGCCTTGCGCGCCGCCGCGAGAAGCGTGGTCGCCCTTGGTCCCGCGGCTGCGTGCGCGCCCGGAGCGGCGAGCGCCGCCGAAAGGTAGCCGCCGAAGGAATCGTAGCTGCCGATCCGGATGCCTACCGACACGGCGAAGGCTGTAAAAAGTAGTAGGCGCTCCACGGCGCCTGGCCTAATGGAGATTGCCGGGAGCGTAACCGCGAGGACGGCCTCGCCAAGCGCCACGTGGAGATTGTGCCCGGACCTTTCGAACTGTTCCTCCAATACCGACCGTTCCGCGAAGGTACCCGCATCGAGCGCTTCCCGTGCCACCTTAAAGAAATACATACAGTGGCGCGATCGAATCCGGCTGTCCTCTCTTGTGCGCTGCCTTCGTGCACGGCTGAAGTCTGCCACGACCTTGGGCATGTCGAATCGGTCCGAAGGTTCCGCGTCCCTGCGCCGCACAAGCGCGCGGTGCTCCAGCGCTGCCAGCAGGGGCGCGACCTCGGCTTCAGCGATTCCCACGTCCGGGTCGGCGGCAATGGCCTCCGCAGTGTCCGAGCATATAGCCTCCGCCTCGTGCTCCTCCCAGCCGCCTTCAAAAACGGACAATCGCAGGAGCAGTATCTTCTCCTTGACGCTGAGAGCAGCATAGCTCCAATCGACCATGGCCGCCAGCGGGTTCATGAGAAACGAGTCGGTGTGCCTGTCAATAGGGGCCACTGCCGCGGAAGAGGCGATGTAAACCGCCATCTCCTCAATCGGTCTCTCGTGTGCCTGCGCAGCGGCTATTTCAATTGTGAGGGCGTTACCATCGACCAGTAGGCAAACACGGCAAAGGGAGGCAACAATGGCTGGAGTCGCTTCGAATTCAGCGCACCTGGATCGGGCGCGCTCGAGGAACAGTCGTACCGACTCGAATCGCGCCAGGTCGTAGACCGGAGGCATCGGGTCGGTCCCGTTCGCGGCCGGAGGCGGCGCCAATGGCGGAACCTGGAAGGATCGTTCGCCCTCGACTCCGAGACTGGAAGATGCCGTCGCAAGGATCGATACGTTCCGGCAGCGTTCGCGCAGATTTCGAACGAGGTCGGCGCACTCCGCAATTCGCTCGTCACAGTGATCGAGGATCAGGAGCAAGCTCTTGTCGCGCAAATAGGCCACAAGAGATTCGAAAGCCGTCATTTGCGCCTGCCGCCTAATTTGTAGCTGGACGGCCAATTCATCTGCCAGGCAGGAGGCATCAGGAATAGAATCCAGCGCGACCAGCCGGACGCCGTCCTGAAGCTCGCCAAGCATCGCGAATCCGATTTCGCAAGCCAGGCGCGTTTTGCCGATGCCCGCCTCGCCGGTGAGCGTGACCGGCCGGCCGGGGTCGATAAGTGGGCGGATTCGCGCGATCTCGCCCTTTCGTCCCACGAAGGTGGTGGTATGAAATGGAAGGTTGGTCGCGGCCAGATTGTGTGTACGCAGCGCGGGGAACTCTTCCGGAAGGTCGGAGTGACGCAGTTGCCAGATATGCACC
Organism: Chthonomonadaceae bacterium; assembly: GCA_043734985.1. Lineage (GTDB taxonomy): Bacteria > Armatimonadota > Chthonomonadetes > Chthonomonadales > Chthonomonadaceae > DATGJU01. Next base: position 1,726 of record JAYTEU010000546.1, on the reverse strand, counting down.
GGTCTATGGTAATCGTTCAGACCGTGCCTGCCAAGATCGATAAGCGTGGTCTGGTACGGCAGGTTATCGCTCGCAAGCCGTCTGGTCGTATCCGAAACCAGTATCTGCCCGCCGTGCCCTGCTTCAGCAAGCGCCCCAAGATGAGTGATTGGGGCGCCGGAATAGAGCTTCTCGAACTTCTCAGCCGCGCCGGAATGTAGAGCCATCCGAACGCGTTTCCCCAGTAGGGAAGCGCCTCCGGCCTTGGCGAGCGTCTGCAGGGCCATCTGCCCCTTCACGGCCGCTCGAATTGCGTTAGCCGGTTCGGCGAAAGCAGCGCGGATACCGCGGCCAACGCTCTTAAACAGCTCGCCGTTCTCTGCCTCGATCGTTTCGATCAATAGGCGGTCATGCTGCGCGAGCGCGATACGCTCGTCTTTGCTTGTCATCGCGGAGGGCTGAGGATCGCCGTCGATGCTTGTGCTTAAGAAGGTAATTAATTGCGTGGATTCGGAATGCATTGAACGGCTTCTCCTTGCCTGTGCCGCACGGACACTCGAAACCCCTGAAGATTACCGATAATTTTACCAATAACCCAATAAGAAGCGCGCATTGGAACCTCCGGCGCGAACGGCTTTGCAGGAGATTACCCCGTCATGGAATTAGGGCTTTACGCTGCGGCCACCAGTATGATGGCCCAGCAGACCATCCAGGATACCCTCGCCCAGAACATAGCAAACGCTAACACTCCCGGGTACAAGCAGGATGTACCGACCTTCAAGGCGCTTCACGGCATGGCGATGCGCCGGGCAGTGGACGGGAACGGCAGTGGGGCGTCCATCGGCGAAGTCGGCATGGGGGTCAGCGTCGACAAGATGTCGACCGACTGGCAGACCGGGCCGCTTATGACTACCAACAATGCTCTCGACGCCAGCCTCGAAACCGGACAGTTCTTCGCGCTGGAAACGTCGCGCGGCATCCGCTATTCCCGGGCGGGCAATTTTCAGCTGGATTCAACGGGCGGTCTGACGAACTCGAACGGTCTGCGCGTTCTAGGCACGGACGGCAAGGCAATCAAGATTTCAGGAAGCATACCGCCTAAAATAGATTCGAACGGTAACGTGACGGTCGACGGCGCGCCGGTTGCGCGATTGCAGATCGTCGAGCCGCCAAAAGGCTTGCTGATCAAGGACGGCGAAACGCTCTTCGCCGCGAGGGATCCGCGAACCGTACGCCCCGCAGTGCGCCCCGGGGTTCGTCCGGGAACTCTCGAACAATCGAACGTCAACGTGGTCAGCGGCGTCGTCCGCATGGTTACCGTGTCCCGCGCCTTCGAAATGGCCCAGCGGGCCATTGTGACACAAGATGAGTTGCTGAAGCACGCGGCCAATGATCTAGCCCGCGTCTAAGTTCAACGCGCGCGCGTCACGAATGTGACAATACGGCTGGACCGTTCTTAGCGCCGACGTGCGGAACGGGGGCCGTCCGGACCCTCGACTGACTTCGATGGCCGATAAACTGAGACGAGCAGCGCTGATTCTGCAATGTCCCGCCAGGGGCAGGCGAAAGGCGCGGCCGAACCTGTTTCCGGAGGACACCCAATAAATGCTACGCTCCCTCTTTACCTCTGCGTCCGGCCTCGCCGCGCAGCAGTTCAACCTCGACGTGATCGCCAACAACCTGGCCAACGTAAGCACCAGCGGCTTTAAGAAGACACGCGCGAATTTCGAAGATCTTATCTATCAGA
>JAYTEU010000545.1:0-5462 GCA_043734985.1 Chthonomonadaceae bacterium | reverse complement strand
ACGTCTAGAAAAAGCTCAGATTGAAAGGCAGCTCCGAAACGATCCGCGGGCGGCGCCATGCGGTCTCCCGCAGCTTGCAAATCCGCCAGAGGCTCCTTTACTCCGCTCCATAACTCACGCGAGGTGCAGTCGGTAAGCGGGAAAGCGGGAAACGCCCGCACGAGTTCATGCCTGATGGGAGCGACAGCCAGACCGAGTGCGGACAGCGCCCCAGGGAACCGGGGAACGAGGATCTCTTTAATACCCAGTTCGGCGGCGAGCGCGCACGCGTGGAGACCGCCCGCGCCGCCGAAGCTGAGCAGCACAAAGTCGGCGGGAGCATAGCCCCGTTCAATCGATATGTGCCGCAGCGCCCGTACCATGGACGCCTCCGCGATCGCTATTATGCCGTGTGCCAGCAATTCGGGAGTGCGGCCGATCTTCGCCGCGAACGCTTCAAAACATGCGCTCACGTGGGCCAGGTCAAGGCTAACACTGCCCGCCAGTCGCACATCCGCCGGCATGCGCCCGAGATAGATGTTAGCATCGGTGACCGTTAACACTTTGCCGACGCCGTAGGCCGCCGGGCCGGGGTCGGCGCCCGCGCTCTGGGGGCCGACGCGCAGCGCTCCCGCGGAATCGAGCCAGGCCTGAGAACCGCCTCCTGCCCCGACGGTGTGGATGTCGAGCATCGGCGTGGTCAATGGGATGCCGCCTAGGATCGAGTTGGTCACGACCGGGCACTCACCGTCGATTACGAGCGCAACATCCGTGCTCGTTCCCCCCATGTCGAAAGTGAGCAGCCGCTTCAGTCCCAGTTCGGATCCAATTCGCGCCGCGGCAATTACGCCTGCAGCCGGACCGGACAGCGCCGTTTTAATAGCGAACGCGGCCGCATCTCCAGGTGAAAGCGCGCCGCCGTTGCTCTGCATTACGCGCAGGCTGGAGGCTCCAACCGGCCCAATGGCTTCCCCAAGTCCTGCAAGGTACTGCTGCAAGATGGGGGCTACATAGGCGTTTGCCGTGACCGTCGAGGCGCGCTCGTACTCACGGGGCTCCGGGGATACCTCTGAGGACAGCGAAACTTCGAGGCCGAACGCTCGGGCTATTTCGGCCGCCCTTCGCTCGTGCTTTGGATATAGGTACGCGAAGAGAAAACAGATCGCTACAGACTTAATCTTCCGGCGACACAGATCCTCCAGGATGCCGGTCAACTCGGCTTCGTCCAGTTGCGCCACGGTTGTGCCCTGGAAGTCGACACGTTCGGACACTTCGAAGCGATGTGCTTTGTCCAGCAGCGGCGCTGTTCGTGAAGGGTCGAGCGCGTATATGTCTGTTCGCGACTGCCGCCCGATCTCCAATATGTCCCCAAAGCCTCGCGTGGTAATCAGCGCGGTCTCGACACCTCGCCTCTCCAGCAGGGCGTTGGTGGCAACGGTGGTGCCGTGCGCAAGGGAATAGCCATTGTCGATCAGTCCCTCGCTTCGGGCTGCCATCAGACCGGAAAGGACGCCCAATGCGGGGTTTCGCGGTGTGGTCGGGTGCTTGCGAACTGTTGCCGTACCGTCCATAGCGAGGAACACAAAATCCGTAAACGTGCCTCCGATATCCACGCCCACGGTAATTGCCGGCAGTATTGCGGCCATGGAACAACTCGCTTTCGACGGAGCACGCCAGGTAAGGGTATCGCCTAACAATGGCCGCAACAAAGCGACTCTCAAGTACGGCCTTGAATTGCGGCCGTCAATTGAGGAACAGGTTGCAGGGTGGAGCCGTCCTGTCAGTGATTATACAGTGCGCGGGAGTGAATCAGAGTCCGTTGATGGTAGCGCCGCCGATATGCAGGGATTGGATTTGGATTGATAGGCAATCAGCGGGCCATAGACAGCGATACGGGCAACTGCAATCCTTTCCTTCCGCGCACCGGCAAGGAGCAATGTACAATGAATAAGCAGCGGCAGCAAATGTCCGGCGAACCGACAGTCGATCACCGTTCTGATATTGCCTCCGAATTACGGATAGACAACCTTACGGACGCCGATCAGGGCATCAGTGGGCGTGGATGGCACGGCAATCCTCAAGGGCATGCGGCAGCGGGTAGCAAAGGCGGTCGCAAGGTTTCGCAGGACCGCGAGCACATGGCCAGTATCGGGCGTAAGGGCGGCCAGACGGTGTCGCGGGATCGTTCGCATATGGCGGCCATCGGCCGCAAGGGCGGACAGGCCCGAACCGAATCCGAGTCGGCCAATGGAGACGATAATAGGGAGCATCAGAATAAATCGTAGGAGGTCGCGCCACACGAAACGGAAGCAGGAATCCATAGCCTCTGCGTTGAAAACCGATAGCGTCTGAATTTGAGCCCCGATGCTGAGATGCAGCGCAACACGCCTCTTTCTCCCTTCGCTGCCTGAAATAATGTGTCCCGCAAGGAGCACAAAAGTGGCGTTGGTGACGGATGCGGTGCGCCTCGCCGGAAATAATCGCAGGAGTAGAGGCGAATGGAATCCTTAAAGGCGGTGATTGCGGAAGACGAACAGCTAACGCGCACAATCATTCGCGCCCGGCTCGAAAAGCTGGGGCATACGGTTGTAGCGGAAGCAGGTGATGGCGCGCAGGCTATCGAGGCCGCGCGCCTGCACAAGCCTGATGTGATTATCATGGACATCAAAATGCCCGTGATGGACGGAATTGAAGCTGCCAGGACGATCCTGTTGGAGACGCCGTGCGCGATTCTGTTCCTGAGCTCCTTCAACGAACAGGAGCTCGTCGAGCAAGCCACGGATACGGGCGCCCTCGCGTACCTAATGAAGCCGTTTCGAAAGGAAGATTTGGCGCCTGCGCTTGAAATGGCCATTCGAAGACACCGCCAGATCAAGTCGCAGCAGCGCGAAATCGACGACCTGAAGGAGACGCTGGAGACGCGCAAGATCATCGAGCGCGCAAAAGGCATCCTGATGGACCGGCACCGGATGAGCGAAGAGGAGGCCTTCAAACGCATCCACTTTCAGGCCAGGAACCAGAATAAAAAGATGCGCGAGATCGCCCAGAGCATCATTACGGCGGCGGACCTGATTTGACACGTGATCTTGAAGCGCTGATTTTGGCTTCCGCCTCACCTCGCCGCCGTGAGCTGATCGGGCTGCTTGGCGTACCGTTTCGTGTAGAGCCAAGCCGCTATGAAGAGCCGTCGCCGCCGCCGCATAGCGTTTCGCTTCCCGGCCTGGTGAAAGAGCTCGCCGCAAATAAGGCGCTGGAGGTCGCGGGGCGAATGCACGCGGCGTGGATACTAGGCGCGGATACACTCGTTTCGCTGGACGAGGGAGTTGGGGCGCCGATGGGAAAACCCGTCGACGAAGAAGATGCGCGCCGCATGCTAGCCCTGCTGTCCGGGCGCGACCATTTTGTCTACACGGGTCTCGCCCTGATTTCACCGCGTCCGGCGGGTGAGCCACCGGTAGCTATCACCATGGCAGTGAAGACTCGGGTTTGGTTTCGCGAGCTTACTTCAGACATGATCGAAGATTACGTGGCGACAGGGGAGCCGATGGACAAGGCCGGCGCTTACGGAGCCCAGGGCTTTGCCGCTCCCTTCATTGAAAGGTATGACGGCGATTACAATAACGTCGTCGGTCTGCCATTGTGCGAGGTGGGTCTCCTGCTCGAGAAGTGCGGGTTCGATTGGCAGAAGCTCAGAAGACGCGGACTGGTCGAACAACTTGGTTCCGCTGGAAGATAATTACTCGGAACCTATCTTCGCCCCAACAGCGCAATCGACTAAAATGATCGTCCGCGACCGCAATTTTGACAATTTCTTTAGAATTGTGTTGACATCGGAGATTCTTTTCGGTACAATAGCAAAATAGCGAGAGTAGTACAAATCGTGTCGTGTCATTGTTGACCGTGCAATTCCTTTGCAGCCTAGCTCAACGTCGAGATAAAGCGCGAGAAGTAAGCACGGTCATTTCATTTTAAGCTACTATGCCGGTGACGGAGAAAGGAGAAGATTAGCCTAAGCTCGCCGCACATTTTCGCTATCTTTGCATTATTGCATTTCGCGGCATCGCTCCGTTGGACGGCGGCCGGGCGCTTCCCCGGAGAATTGTGTTTCAGTTTTCTTTATTATATTTTTTGGGAGGGTCATTATTATGATTACGTCTACCCGCCGCAATCCGCGGGCATCCGCCTTTACGCTGATTGAGCTCCTCGTTGTCATCGCAATCATCGCGATTCTCGCCGCGATCCTTTTTCCGGTGTTTGCTCAGGCCCGGCAGTCGGCCCGAGGGGCTGCGTCAGTAAGCAACCTCAAGCAGATATCGCTTGCGATTTTGATGTATGTCCAGGATTACGACGAAACCTATCCGATCAATCAGGCATGGGACGATCCACAGAGTCCGCTTCGGTTCGGTGGCCGGTTGTGGAACTCATGGGCCTACACAATATCTCCGTATATCAAGAACCGCCAGGTATTCGCAGATCCGCTGGTCGGAAACATCAATGTCGCTGATATCTTCTGGCCGGCATACTCGACCTACGGCTACAACTATACGGCACTGTCCCCGGATTTGGGAGGCGCTACTCCCTGGAAGGATATTCCTTCGGCGCTCGCGTCCGTTGCTCGCCCCGCAGACTGCGTCCTGCTTGCCGGCCGGTTCGCGCCGGTCGCCGAAATGGGCAGCTTCTACTGGTACGGTTCGGGAACGCTCGTGACCGCCGCAATCGCGGAGGCCCCGGACTGCTCCCACATCGCACCGTACTGCTTCTCTGACTGGACGGTTACCGGCAACTACGGCCCGCTTCTCGGCACCGAAGAGTCCGGCAAGTACACGGGTGGTGTCTCCCTGCGCAAAGCGCTGAACACGAACCTTGCGCATTGCGATGGCCATGTGAAGTTCATGCCGGCCGGTCAGGCTGCGATCGGTACCGACTGGGTCAAGGGCAAGTCCGCTGGTACGATTAATATCAAGACCCCCACGCTCTACAAGTGGGAAGCAGCCCCGTAGGCTTGCATGATAGTTACTATTCGAAGGATAAATTACATGCGTAAGGTTGTTGGTTTGCTTGCTCTTGGTGCATTGTTCGGTATCTGCCTCACGGGCTGTGAAACGGCTCCGACTGCTAAACCGGTTGCCGCGGGTACCTTAGCTCCGGGTGCAGCGATGCCAAAATCGGGCGCGGCGGACTCGAAAGCTGCGTCCACCAGCATTATGCCCACTGCAAATACCGACTATACAGGCACAGTAGGATCAAAGGCCAAGTAGACCCGAACGGCGCCGTGCTCAAGCACAAGGGCCGGAAGAGAATTCTCTTCCGGCCCTTGTGCTTGTCTGCTTCATCGCGAACAAGAGGAACCCATGGGCGAACCCCAAATCCGGGTCGACCGGCTCCAGAAGATCTACCGTGTCCATGAGCGCGAGGCGGGCGCGGGAGCCTCCATTCGCAGCCTGTTCCATCGGAAGTACAAATCCGTTAAAGCGGTCGACGAC
>JAYTEU010000544.1:0-4130 GCA_043734985.1 Chthonomonadaceae bacterium | reverse complement strand
AAGCAGACGCTGGAGCTTGGCGGGCTGTACCTGGCGAAGGGCGACCATAAGGTGCGGCTGATCGCCACGTCCGACGGGCATGCGATCTTCGACTGCCTGCAGCTTGAGCCGGCGGCGCGCACGGCGAATGTCATGGAGGCGGAGGAGATGACGGTGATGCGCGCAACGGGAGGCGCTTCGTTTCCACACGGGAGCGATCCGCTGGCGGGAGCGAGCGCGGGCCGCGTGCTGCTGTTCCACGCTGAGGCGGCGGGACGCGGTTTCGTGATCGATCTGGGCAAGCGGCCCATGCTTCCGTATGTGCTGGGCGTGCGTCCCGTGGTGGGGCCGAACGGCGGGATCGTCCAGGCGTTTGCGGGTGACAAGGCGATCGGCCCGCAGTTCGACCTCTATGCGGCAGTGAGGCACATCGGCGCGTCGGTGCTGCCGCTCGGGCCGGTGCCGTCGGGGATGAACAACGTGGAGATCCGCATGGTCGGGAAGAACCCGAAGGCGACGGCGATGGATGCGGAGTTGGACTATTTCCGCTGGGAGCCGGACATACTCGGGCCGGGAAGCGCGGAGGGGGTCTGGGCGCAGGTGATCGGGACGCGCGACTGCGATTACAAGCCGCAGGACCTGGGGGCGAACTACTCGGGCGGGCATCAGTTTTGGGTGCAGCCGTGCAATCTAAACTCATGGGTGGACATCGCGCTGGAGATTCCGCGCGACGGCTCCTACACGCTGACGACGCGCTACACGCAGGCGGCGGACTACGGCACGGTGCAGGCGTTCCTGGACGGCAAGGCGATAGGCGACCCGGTGGATAATTACCACGACGGGGTGACCCTGGCCGATCCGATCGCGCTAACGACGGCGGACCTGACGGCGGGCAGGCACGTGCTGCGGTTCCAGGCAGTGGGCAAGAATGCGAAGGCGATAGGCTACCTGATGGGGATCGACCATGTGATCGTGAAGTAGCAGGTAAGAAAATTTTTCGGCGATGTATTTTGGGGATTTGCCTCGCGCGGAGACGCAAAGACGCTAAGGGACGCGGTGAAGAGTTGATACGAAGGCACAAAGGCACTAAGGTTCAATTACTGGTGATAGGGGTGATTTTTTGCTATTAGTGAGGATTAATGTGGCGGCGGAACGTGGGGTTGGGCCGATGGGGGCCGGGGGCTGAAAGTCCCCGGCAGGAAAAGACAAGCGTCTTACAGACGCGGATGCGCGCGTTGCTCGCCCGGTTGTGAACGGCGACGGCACTCAGGGGTACCCGCCCATCGGGCGCGACGACGGGTAAACCACCGCGACGGTCGTACCAATCGCGACGACGGCACTCAGCGAGACGGGCGTACCAATCGCGACGACGGGCAAACCACCGCGACCGGCGTATCCATCGCGGCGACGGGCAAACCACCGCGACGACGGGTAAACCACCGCGACGGGCGTACCAATCGCGACGACGGCACTTAGCGCGACGACGGGTAAACCCTTCGCTGTAGGCCGCTGCGCGGCGTCTGCCCTTCGGGCAGGATGCATTTCTCGCCCGCCTGGGGTACCGGGCGAACAGCGGAAGGCGTTACAGTGAAGGGAAGCCAGCGCCCAATATCGGGCACTTATGACAGTAAAGCCGCGGCCAGGCCAACGATGTGCGGGCAAGCCATAGAGGTGCCGTCCCATGCTACAAACCCATTTTCCGGTACCGTGGAAATTACCGGCAGGTTCACTCGGCCTCCGGATTCGGCGAGATGATCTTTTCGACGGCAGTCCGGATACGCGGAATAGTATTCCGGCAGGTCTGCCACACGTTGCGGTAGTCCACGCGCCGGTAGACGTGAATGTAGAAGTTCCGCAGCCGTGACAACCCCTTCCAATCGATTTCCGGGTGGCTGGATTTGAGCGCGTCCGAAATACGGGTGGCAGCTTCTCCCATGACCTCGATCTGCCGCACGACTGCGTCCTGTGTTTTGCGATCGCCGAGGAACGCATCGCGGTCCATGTCGGCGATATAGACCGCTACCTGCTTCGCGGCGTCCAGAATATCGTCGAGATAGGCGTTATCACTTACCATAGACAGGCTCCGCCGTAGACAGGATCTGCTGCTTCACGAATCGGTTGCCTCCGTTCTCGATGGCGTACCGATCGACAATATCAACCGGACGCCCAACCAGAGCGGCGAGCTCCTCCTCCATGTGCATCGAGTCGAAGAGATCCCACTGTGCATCGTCATCGTGCTCCACAAGGAAATCCACGTCGCTGTCGGGGCGAAAGTCGTCGCGAAGGATCGAGCCGAAGACACTCAACTCCCGGATCTTCCACTTGCGGCAGAAGTCGTGTATGGCGATTGAATTAAGGTCGATGCCGTGTGCGATCATAATTCTATCTCCTCACGCCGGGACAACGACAGGACCAATCCCTATCTGATGCGCTAACATCCGATCTTTTGCCTCTCTCGTATTGAAAACCATCGCGAAAAGGACATCGGCCGCTCGCCTGGCAGCGAAGGGGGGGCTGCACGGAGTATTCGCCATGTTTGTGCTGCTATTCCTCCTTCGGCTGCTGATTCCCAGTGTCATTCAGTTCTCCATGAAGACTTAATATTGCACACGTTTGTGTTCGATGGAAACCGGAGTCGAAAAAGCCGAACACAAAATCGCAACGTTTTTGCGTAAAAACGCATCCAAACGGGCAGTTTGGGCCGTTTTCAGCGCACGAATTTTCTTGAGAATTCCCACTTTCAACGACCGACTGCCTCCGGCCTCCCTACCCAATGGGTTACTCCTGCATCCCTGAAAACGCTGCCTCTTGCGCACCAATGCATGCTGCCCTCCAGGCCGCACTCCAGAGCCGGATCACCGATCGAGATAGACGGTTTCCCCCTCCATTCTCCCCGATCATTCATTCGAAATGCGCCGAAAAAGCCACCTGCTTTAGCTGTGGTGTATAACCGTTGAGCCATCGTCTTGGGTTTCATACCCTCCGCTAGCTTGACCTTAATGGTCTTACCACCCTTTACCGCGTCCAGTAGCTCTTTATACTGACTGTTCCGGCCATTACTTCGGCTGGAGAGTTTAAGAGCTTTTACCTCTTCTTCACTGATTTCTTCCCATTGCATTGTTTCGCACCTCCTGAGTACCAGACTTTCACAGTGGGGTATCATCCTGAAACTAACTGAAGGAGTATGCTGTGGCAGAAGAAAAGAAATACTCTGGCCTTACCGCGTACCTGGATGGCAAGGTGAAGGGTGCGGGCTACAAACGTGTGGCACTCATTGAACGAATTGAAAGCCCGTGGCCCGACGCCGGAAGTGGAGCGATTATGTATTATCGAAAAACCGCTCATCCTCACCATGTATGCATTACGGGCGTCAGCGTATACGAGGAACGTGGGCCGGTGATATACGTAATCGCTTCAGCAGAAGAGCTAAGCCAGCAGGAAATTGCAGACATAGTACCGGGCCAGGAAAAAGGACTTGACAAGCACCAAGTAATCTAGCTTACTTAACTTGATCACAATCTCCGCTTTCCCAACAAGCCCGAAGGCTAACGCTGCCGGGCTTTTTGGTGGCAGGATTTACCAGACCAGCGTCCAATAGGTGGGTATGAAAGAATTCGGTCAAACATACGGATGGATATTCACTGGACTGAGCCTCCTTGTCGGTCTCACCGCGTTGAGCGTAGCCATCGCTGCGTTCCTGCGCGGTCGGAAGACATTCACGTATCAACTACTGATCAACAGTCCTATCGTTCGCGTCACTGCTAAAACACCAGCAGATATCCAGGTCATGTACAAGGGAGTACCGGCTGCCAACATTCGAATTATTCAGTTCGAGCTATGGAATAGTGGCGGCGCCACTATTGATGAGGCAGACTTTCTAACCGCACCGGGTATCCTTCTTCCAGAAGAATCTGAGATCGGAACTTGTCAAGTAAAATGAGACAACTCGGTACGACTGATTTTGCGAGACGCCTGAAGTTGTGCGTGGCGTCAGGCTTTAGGTTTTTCGCTTTCCTGCCAGTCTCAGTGGGTGGTGCACCGGCCCGTACGGGCCGGTGACTGAGCCCTGGCCCCTGACGCGGCGCTCGGGTTCCCGAAAGCTTTCGGGATTGCCCTATCCTCCGGCCAGGCCGTTACGAGTATACCAAAGT
>JAYTEU010000543.1:0-4641 GCA_043734985.1 Chthonomonadaceae bacterium | reverse complement strand
ACATCCTGTCGGGTGTAAATGCTGGACAGCAAGACGCCATCGCCTTGCGCGTCCAGCAGAGCTACGGCAAAGCTCTGCTCGCCGCCTACATCCTCAAAGGCGTCGTAGCGCACAACTCGAACTCGCTGCAGACAGGCTGGAACCGTCCCCTGTAGGCTGACGACCGCCTGCTCCAGCGCGTCGGTTCGATGCACGGCATCGTCGATCGAACGCATGTGCGTCGTTAGGGCCTCTTCAAGGTTGCTGCCATCCGCATTACGTGTCAGCGCTTGAAGTCTTTGACTGAGACTGCCCACCCGGAGCAGTAAGACAACGCAGACAGACACAAGAAGGGCGACAACGAGGCATAATAGTAGAAGTACAACGATTTCTGTCGTACCTCGGTGAAGCAATTCCTGTAATGTGAATATCAAAGAAGGTTCCTCGCAGCCCAGCGGCGGGAAAGAGAGCGTTCAATACCGCCTACGATGGCTAGTCACCAGGATCGCCGGTAACACATCGGACGGCGGCTGCGTAAATCAAGACGGGTTTCACGACTGCGTTCGTTCTACTGAGACAGGTTCTTTTGGGTTCAAATTGATCAAAGCCGACGGGAGATGGATTTGTCGCGGAAAATTCCCCTGGCCCGCCGCCAGACCCTATTCGTCTGTGTGTTCCTAGTGGTTGTGATTCTCTTTGTGACCAACTACTGCATGGGCGTCGTGCGCGGTATGTCCATGGAGCCAACTTACCAGGACGGCCAAGTAGTGCTTGTCCGACGCCGCACGCCGGTAAATACGCAATTGCACCGCGATGACGTCGTACTCTTACAGAGAGATCGCGGCGAGGTCATTATCAAGCGCATATTCCGGCTGCCGGGCGAAGAGGTGCCCATGGGCTATCCGTACTTGGTCGGCACGTTGGAAACCCGGGTTCTGAACGACTACTATGAGCAGGATCTCGTTAAGGGCCCCAACGGCGCGAAGCCGCACTACTTCGTGCCCAAGGGATATATCACGGTACTCGGCGACAACCCCGACGTATCCGAAGACAGTCGATTTTTTGGACCGGTGCCCGTTTCAAGCGTAATCGGCACAGTTGTCGATGCGCCGGGACCGCCGGCCGCACTGCTCGAAAAGCGATCTCAGGCCGCGCAGGGCAGCTCCCCGTAATCCACGAATATCAGCGCGATACCGCCGCTATGATTTGCCGAGGAGGTGTATTGTAGCACGTCAATTCACAGTTGTCCATAACAAGCGAACGCTTAACCGCTCACCGGAGTATCCGTGAATCGCGATTTTCCGGTAGTCAACTGGGGTGACCGGCAAGTGACGTTTCGGTCCTTTGCAAGCGCATTGCCGACCGTCGAACCTTGTGCCGCGGCATTGGTTTTCCCACTTTCCGGCGATCGGGTTCTGCTGGCGGACATTCGAGACCGTGGCTGGTGCATTCCCGGAGGGAGGATCGAGCCTGGCGAGGCTCCCGAGAAGGCGGCCAGACGCGAGGCGTGGGAGGAGTGCGGCGCGGCGCTGGGGCCGCTGATAGCCCTTGGGGCGACCGTAGCTCTGACAGCGGAAGGCCGCGAGATCACCCTGGCAATAAGCTATGTTTCGAACGTTGTGCGGGTCGATCCGGTACCCGCAGGCTCTGAATCTCTGGGAATACGGTTCGCTGCAAGAGACGAACTGCACGTGCTGTACTACCGCTGGGACGAGCTGATGGCCGCGATGTTCGACTCCGCCTGGGAACATCTCGCGCTCGTCACCGAGAGATGATCCCGTTCACTCTTTCCATTCGATCGCAGAATCCGTCCCGTAAAAGACATAGGAACGGTCTTGCTGAAGGACTCTGGTCGTCACGGTCTTGCCCCACAACTGCGCGGAGGACGGCGGATCGACTCTGCGCCAGCTTCGCGCGGATTTGTCAAATCGATACACGCCCTCGTTTGTCGGAACCCACACCGCATTCGTGTCCACCTGCATCAAATTCCCGATGCCTAACTGGGTGGAACCTGGCATGGGACTAAGCCTTTCGTACCGACAGGAGCGCCGATCGTAACGAACGAGCAGAGGTCTATTCACGGCGTTATCCCGCTTATTGACGAACGCCCGAGGAAGCAGCCAGACCACCTCCGCATCCGGCACGATATCGCCGATCTCCAAATAGGGCGTGGCGCTCAGGTCCGGGAGGATCGTGATTGGCCCGCTTTCTGCGTCCGGGTCTGGCCGGGCAAGGCGCACGGATACGTTATCCCAGCGATTGGCGGCAGGATCGAGGTGAAAGCACACCTGCGATGCCGTGGTCCACGCGGCGCCGCCATCCGGCACCACGACATTGGGATAGGCCCGCTCGGGAAAACCTTCACTCCCGCCCCATGCGGTCCACTTCCTCGCAGTCTTATCGAAGCGCACGGCAAACGCCTGGTTTCCGTTGCCGGGCCGCGCGATCGACCAGATACTCCCTGAATCCGCTGTTATGCCATTGAGGTAGATGTCCCGCCCCGGAAACCCTGGGAGTTGAGTCCATTTGTGCGTTTGGATATCGAAACTCCAAACGCCAAGCGAAGTCGCTAGAAAGATAGTCCCCGCCGACCGAGCAGACTCGTTTGCATTCTGGGGAAGCCACACACCGCTTGGGATATCGAACAGCTCCCAATTCAACGCCTTCCGATGAAAACACATAAGGCTGCGCATGCCCGCATCCACGCTCCAGATCGCCTCCTCATCCACGGAAACGAGTGTCAGCGAATACTCTCCTCGCCCTTGCGGCGGCTTGGGAGCCGCAATGCTCCACTGTCCCGTGTCCGCGTCGAAACAGGTGACGGACGCGGCTTCCTCCACTGCCGGAAAGTAGACACGCCTACCGACCGCCAGACAGCTTGGCGGCGTTGGAACGGACGCTCGGGCGGGACGTCCCGGAAGCCAGGAGGCGGCAACAGGATCATAGCCTATCACCATCCCCTTTTCCGGCTCTTTTCTGTCCTGTACTCGGAACCACAATGCACCGACGGCAAGGCCGAATGGCTGCGGCTTCTCATACTTGCGGCCGATATCGGCCGGAAGCGGAGCGGTCTCCACCGCATCCGGCTCGCCGGACTGCGGATCGGGACGGTAGAGCAGGCTATCCGGTCCACGCAGCCAGACAGTCGCTCCGATCGCTCCGAGAAGGCGGTAGCCTCCGCTCTGCGTGGTAGATTCCGTGGAGAACAGCTGCGTCTTTGGGTCGAAACGGAGGGCGTTCGAGGGACTGCCGACCCAGAGATGATCTCCATCCGGGATCAGACGATCGTCATTGGGATTAGACCAATTGCCGCGCGGCATGCGGACCTTCCGCCAGGACTTGCCACCCGCATCGAACGCTTGAAGCTCTCCATTCGACGTGGCGTACAAAGTGCCGTTCAGCAAAGTTACCGCGCTGATCTGAGGCGTTATCGGGATATTGACATGATTGAGCCCGACTCGCCTCAGCGTGACGCCACGCGCATCCGTCTGTACAAGCGTGCGGCCATCGGTCGTCCACTGCGAACCATCGGGCTCCTTGCTGACCTGGGAGCTCCCGAGCGCATTCTGCGGCCGGCTATCAATCGAGTCTCTGCACACCCATTCGGTCAGACGCCAGGGGTAAAAGGCGTTTTGCAATGTGGACCTGGGGAGCGTGGGCTTGGCCAGCGCCGCGTCCGGAACGGAATCCACGTCTCCAGGCGACTGTACAGGAAAGAAGCGCCACATGCCGTCCTGAGTGTTTAGGCGATAGAACGGGACCGGATTGCCGTACGGATGCGGCGCGCCCGGAGACAGCCAGACGCTTGAGCCAACGACAGATATCCCCGCAATCGTCATCGGCGCGCGGATTCCGTAGCCGGACTGTCGCGTACCGGCATCGGGAACGGCATAGCTGGTATTAGCGCCAGTCTTGGGAAAGAAATGGGATGCAATCCACTGCCCGGCGGGAGCGTTATCTACACCTGACCGAGGATTCTGGTCTACAGGCGCCGCGGCCGCGATGAAGGAGGCCAGCCACAGCGTCCCGTCATTGGCCTTCGTGGCCGCATACACCATGCGATCCGGGAGAAAGCGCCGCCAGACCTTTTCGCGAAGCTGATATCGCAGCAAGCCCGCGGTCGTGGCCAGCCAGATACCGTCGCGATCGACATCGAGCCAGGTAATACTGAGCGCGGTCCGATCCGCGACGGCTGACGGCAGCGAAGGTATCTCATCCCACACGCTTAGTCTTCGGTCATAGCAATACGCGAATATGCGGTCATCGCGCCGAACGGGGCTGAGGGCTACGCAGACCTTCTCCGGGCAGGCTGCTATGACCGCGTTTTCCAGCGCCGCACCGGGTGAGTAGACCATGTTCGCTCCGGAGTTCTGTGGGAGGATGGGCACGATCGGACGGGGAGTCTCCCGTAGTACGCGCCAGCGAGCGGAGCCTCGCCGAAGTTCACACACGGCAGTCGCAGGCGTCTCGCCATGCTTTACAGCGACCAGCGACCAGGAGGCATCTGCCTCAGCAGTTACGCCCAGAACCCTATCTTCCGGCAATCCATCGAGGCGAGTGAAATGAGTGACCGTTTTGCGGCCCCTATCGATCCGCTTCACTCCCATATCGGTCGCCAGCCACGTCTCCGCCCCGACCGTCATGGCCCCATTGATTCTATTG
>JAYTEU010000542.1:0-5152 GCA_043734985.1 Chthonomonadaceae bacterium | reverse complement strand
ACAAACTCCAGCACGTCGCCAAGCTCGGCCGGCGCCAGTGAATCGGCGCTGCCGTGGCGGTGGTCCGGGTTGTACTTGGTGAAGACCTCTTCGAGGGTGGCGGCCCGGCCGTCGTGGAGGTAGGGGGCGCTTTCGTAGGCGCCGACAAGGTGCGGCACATCGAGCTTGAGGCCGGGCTTGGTCGTGCCGACCCATTCGTGCCGCTTGGCGCCACCCCGCATCTCTCCCTCATGGCACTTTGCGCATCCCGCGCGCCCGTTGAAGAGCGTCTCTCCGCGGCGCGCGGATTCCGTTATCGAGCCATCGGGATTGCGGAAAGGATTCGGTGGCAGCGGAGTTTCGTTCACCAGGTCCCAGAGCGCGTGGACCTCCGGGTGGCGAAGCAGCCTGGTCTTCAGCAGCCCGCTGACCTCATCCTCGACGAACACCTCGAAATCCTCCTCACGAGAAGTCCAGCCATACGGCGCGGTCAGGAGCAGGCTGCCGCGCAGGTTCCGCGTGTTCCTCACCTCCGGCGCCTCCTTCACCGTAAATTACTCCAAATCCGCCGCGAGGCTCCCGGATTTATCCGTGGGGGAGGCGAATTTCCGCTTTCGACGGCGAGCCTCAAGCGAAGCCTTTGAAACTCTGCCACTCAAACAATTTTCCAACATCGGCATTTCTTTTCTTCCGGTTTGCCTGTCTGTCGGGTAGTATACAGGTAGCGAAAGGCACTCGTCCCGGCAACGAGAGAGACCCGGTTCAGCCCTTCGGGGTTATCGCTGCAAGACCACTCCATCAATGCGCCGGGTACCCTCGTAATGAACACATCGTCATGCGTCTACTGTTCATTCACCTTAGGATCGGGCCCGCCCGATGGCTAGCTCTGGGTGATGGGATAACTTCCCGTAAGACCGATAACACAACACGCGATGGAATGTAGAGTTTTCCGATTTGGCCCACGGGCCTAACCTTGGTTCCCCGAAAGGGTCCGGGGTCTCTCGGACAGACTCGCTACTACAGCAGTCTCAGAACACGGCTGAGGGTTTGAGATCGCCGGTGTACTGAACACGGGGCAACGGCAATGCGCCAGCACTTGCCACCGTCTGCCATGGGAGAAAAACACATGCTGTACTCGAGCTTCTTCGCGACACGTCGCTCCGTTCTTCGCTGCATCGCATTCGGTTCTCTCGTAATCCTCAACCCGGCCTTATTCCTGATCTTCGGGCAGTCCGCGTCAGCGCAGCACGGCGAATCACGATATGTATCGGGGGCAACGGCTCCAAATCATGCGCCGGACATTCCGGAAGCAGTCGCGCCATCCGGCGCTAGTCTGGACGATACGGCAGCCGACTGGATGAAGAGGGGCGCGGACCTGGAAGCTGCGGGTAAATACGAGGAGGCGTCTGACGCTTACGACAAGGCGGTCGCGGCCTATGCCGCGGCGGGCCGGAATGCGGAACAGGCGGGCGCCCTGAAGAAGAAAGCGCTTGCGCTGGAGAAGTTCGCCGAACAGCTTTTAGGAGGCAACGCTCCGGCAAAACGCCGGGGTCCCGGAGCAGTACCCGCCCCGCCCGCGGCCGCTGCCGAGCCAAAAGAGGTTAAGCTGCAGCCGATGGCGCCGCGGCCAGGCTTCTTCGTCGGACGCTGCGTCACGACGCAGGGTAAGCCGCTGAACAACGTCTTCATCAATATTAAGGGCCTGACCGCGGCAGGACAAGTAAGCTATACGGAGGTTCACTCAAACGCCTCGGGCATTTACCAGATGCGCCTGCCCGCCGGCAATTACATGATTCTGGACGAAAGCTGGCCGGTCACGCTGGGCGAAACGGGTTACAACCTGCCGCTCGAAATCGTGGGCAACAACGACGCGCTGGATATCTCGGCCGGCATCGTCCGCGATATGATCCTGAGAATACACGGCCGCATCGGTCCGGATTTTCCGGCCGATAAGCCCTATTCCTACTTCGGCGGCAGTATTAGATACGCGTTTTATGGCGGCAAGTATCAAGCAACCGGGCTGCCGGCCGGCACGATACTGGAGACGAAGCTCGTTCCGGAAGGACCCCTCGCGGACGGCAGCGCCGGCAAGACGCTTGTCTTAAAATCGCAGAGCCCGCCCGGAGAATCCTATCATAATTTCCAGGATATCCCGCTCGGCAAATACACGATCACGGCACATCTGGTAGGCGCCGATGGCCACGAGATCCAGACCCTGTTGATTGGTCACAACTCGTCGGACAATTTCGTTGCGTCTGCTGCGGGCCAGACGTTCCCAACGCCCGGTTTCGATAGCCGCAACAAGGGTCCAAAGACCGGACCGGGCGTCAGTACCCTCAATCTCTATGTGAAGTAATCCCGCGTGTCTCTGCGATTGACGGAGGCGGCGCGCCGGTACGTGTCGCGCGATCGCCGGCTGTGGTAGAGCGTGCTCATACTTCGCCATGAGAGCGGCGGACCGATTTTCGGTCCGCCGCTCTTGGTTGTCTGCCTCAGTCCGGGAACTTTACCACGATAATAATGATATCATTACTTTGTATGAGTATAGGACGCGCAGGTATAATGACAATACCGCATAAAACTGATCATCGCGGAAATTTGTGCAGAGATTGACCGACGCGGCGCGTATCTAGAGTAGTCCGAAGCGAAAGTCTGAAATAAGGGAACGCAACGATGGCGAGCCGAGATTTCAACCCGTTCGACATGTTCCGGCAGCTCGAACAAGACATCCGCACCACTACCGGCGCCGCCATGCGCGGTATGATGTTCCATCCCGGCCTGGATATGTACGAGACGCCGGAAAGCCTGGTCGTCAAGTTGGAGCTGGCAGGCGTTAGGCCGGACCGTATTAATATTGAGCTCTCCGCCGACGACCGATACCTAACTATCGACGGCGAACGGCTTGAGACCCTTGAAGATCACCGGGACCGTATTCGCTGTTACCACCTGGAGATATTCTACGGCAAATTTGAACGTGAGATCGCGCTTCCAAGCAATGTGCGAATCGACCGCGAGAACATACATGCCGGTTACCGGGAGGGGTTTTTGCTCGTTACGCTGCCGAAATTGACAGGAGAATCGACTGAGAAACGGACCATACCGGTTACGAACGCTTAAGGCGCGCCGGAATCGTTTCCGTTTGAAGTACGGCGCGTGGAGTACCGGATTGATCGCGCCCGCAGTTGCAGGATAGTGAAGCCTTCCTCCGGCGCGGCATATTTGCGCCGAACCATAACGTTAAAGATCGTGAGATTAGCATGGCTAAGAAAAAAGTGCTCGAACAGCCCGAACCCACCCCGGCTCTGGACGCGCCCGAAACGGTGGCGATTCCCGTGATTGCCGCGGAATCTTCGTTTATCGAAGACCTGGGGGAGGGCAAGCCCCAGATACCCACCGAGATCAACCTGCTGCCCCTGCGCGAAGTCGTGATCGTTCCGGTTCTTGTCGCGCCGCTTGGAGTCGGGCGGGAGAATTCGATACGGCTGGTCAACGAGTCCACGAGCGGCGGCAACCGGCTGATCGGCGTCGCCTGCATGAAGGATCCGTCGATCGAGAACCCCACCCTGGACGACGTCTACAAGATCGGCACCGTGGTCGCGATTCGCATGATGGCGCAAGTTCCAGAGGGCATCAAGCTCATCGTGCAGGGGATACAGCGCTTTGAGATTCTAGAAGCCGTTCAGACCACGCCCTATCTCCGCGTCAAGATCCGTGCCATCGAAGAGTCGGTGATCGAGGAAGACGACAAACTCGAGATCGAGGCGCTCAAGCGCAAGATCGGCGAGATGTTCGGGCGAATCGTCTCCCTCTCGCCGGACCTCCCGGACGAGATGCAGAGCATGCCGGGCAACGTGCAGGACCCGCACGTTTTGACCGACCTGATCGCAGCCCAAATGCCGAGGCTGACGTTCCAGGAGCGCCAGGATATCCTGGAGACCATCGAGCTGAAGGCCAGGATGAAGCGCCTGCTGGAGCTTCTCTCCCGTGAGGTCCAGGTGCTGGAGCTGGGCAGCCGCCTGCAGTCCGAGGTGGCGCAGGAGCTTGGCAAGACCCAGCGCGAGTACTATCTGCGGGAGCATATCCGCCAGATCCAGAAAGAGCTGGGCGAGGGCGACGACCGCACCCAGGAGATGGACGAGCTTCGCGAGAAGATCGCAAAGTCCGGCATGCCCGATGAGGCGCGCAAAGAGGCCGAACGCGAGCTCGATCGACTTAGCCGCATGAACCCGGCCGCGCCGGAGTACAACGTGGCGCGCACCTACCTTGACTGGATGGTGGCGATGCCGTGGAGCGTCTCCACCGAGGACAACCTGGACATCGTTTCGGTGAAAGAGGTGCTGGACGCCGACCACTACGGCCTGGAAAAGGTCAAGGACCGCATCCTGGAGTATCTCTCCGTGCGCAAGTTCAAGCGGGACGGCACCGCGCGGCAGCCTATTCTCTGTTTCGTAGGACCTCCCGGAGTCGGCAAGACGTCGCTGGGGCGGTCGATCGCGAAGGCGATGGGACGTAAGTTCGTGCGAATCTCGCTTGGCGGCGTTCGAGACGAGGCGGAGATACGCGGGCATCGGCGCACCTACATCGGCGCGCTGCCCGGCCAGATCGCTCAGGGCATCAAGCGGGCCGAGACCAACAATCCGGTTTTTATGATGGATGAGGTGGACAAGGTCACCGCGGACTTCCGAGGGGATCCTTCCAGCGCGCTGCTGGAGGTGCTCGATCCGGAGCAGAACACATCGTTCCGGGATCACTACCTGGACGTGCCGTTCGACCTCTCCAAAGTCCTCTTTGTGACGACGGCTAACGTTCTCGATACCATAATGCCGCCGCTGCGAGACCGAATGGAAATCATCGAGATCGCGGGCTATACGGAGGAGGAGAAGACGGCCATAGCGGAGCGCCATCTGGTGCCGAAACAGGTGGACGAGCACGGCATCACCGGCAAGCTCACCTTTGCTCCGGGCGCGCTGCAGCTTCTGGTGCGGGGCTACACGAGGGAAGCGGGAGTCCGCAATCTGGAGCGTGAGATCGCCGCGGTCTGCCGCAAGGCAACGCGCGGTTTCGCTGAAAACAAGATGGAGACGCTCGAAGTCACCACCGACGTGATCATGGACTACCTCGGCGCGCCGCGCTTCGAGAACGAAGAGGCGCTGGAGCGCGTGGACCGGCCGGG
>JAYTEU010000541.1:0-4522 GCA_043734985.1 Chthonomonadaceae bacterium | reverse complement strand
CCGCATCCTTCCGCGTCGGTCTATATGCCGCCTGCGCCGCACTATTTTCGATTTCCTTGTGCGGCAGCCTCCTTCTCTGTAAGATTCGCCTCCAGTTTCTCCACAAAAAACACGAAAATATACCAGGGTGAAGTATATACTATCGTGACGGCGCTAGAAGTGCGATTCGACGACGCAGTAGAGATCCGGCAAACGCTTACCCGTTGATATTCCTCGCGGCGGAGGCCAATGCTGCCCGTTAACCAAGCGACGGCGACACCTGTTTCCCTGCGATCTGATAGTATCGCCTGCGACCGGCGCGACCGAGATGCGCCGAGCGTGCTACGAGAGAGGAGCAAGTAGGAATGAGAAAACGCCCAGGTGGCAAGCTGGCGACACGCCCGCTGCACTTTATCTGGATCCTGGACGCGTCGGGTTCCATGGAGATAGACGGCAAGATACAGGCTCTCAACAATGCCATTCGCGAGACGATACCCCATATGCGCCAGGTCGCGGACGAGAACCCCAACGCTCGAGTGCTAATTCGTGCGCTCAAATTTTCGAGTGGCGCGTCCTGGCACGTAGAGGACCCGACTCCTGTTCATGAATTTGAATGGACGGACCTC
The DNA here is from genome assembly GCA_043734985.1 of Chthonomonadaceae bacterium. Lineage (GTDB taxonomy): Bacteria > Armatimonadota > Chthonomonadetes > Chthonomonadales > Chthonomonadaceae > DATGJU01. Next base: position 3,917 of record JAYTEU010000541.1, on the reverse strand, counting down.
GTTACAAAGGGCGTAACGGACATGGGGCGCGCGCTTGAAATCGTGGCCGATGAATTGCGTATTCCCCCCATGACGGATCGCGCCTTGCCTCCCGTTCTCGTGCTGATTTCGGACGGCCAGCCGACCGACGATATGGCGAAGGGCCTGAACGCCCTTATGAGTCAGCCGTGGGGGAAAAAGGCGGTTCGGGTCGCCATTGCAATCGGCGAGGATGCGGATCTGGAAGTGCTCCAGCAGTTCATCGCCAACCCGGACGTACGGCCCCTCCAGGCGGGTAATCCGGAGGCGCTGGTGCGCTACATCAAGTTCGTTTCCACCGCTGTCCTGCAGGCTGCCTCCGCGCCTCCGTCCCAGACCCGGGACCATGGCGAGCTGACAACCAACGTTCCGCTTCCGGAATATCACGAAGAAGATTCAAGGTTGTTGTCTGTAACGGACGTGTGGTAGACAATGAGAACCCGAGATCGTAAGCGGTCGCGGAAATGGGGCGTGCTGGCACAGAGCGTGCGTGGTGCGGCGCATTACCGCATGGAGAAGCCGAATCAGGACGCGGTTGAATGGTTCCCCGTCTCCGAGTCCGGGCCGCCGCTCATTGTGGCGGTCTCCGATGGCCACGGAAGCTCGAAGTCGTTTCGCAGTGACCGTGGCGCGCGCTTCGCGGTAAACGTAGCTGTCGCGGAGCTTAAGGCGCTTCTGGCGGCACTGCCGGATACCGCTTCAGAGGTCCGGAGCGCCGCGGAAACACGGCTTCCCGGTGCGATCGTCCAGGCCTGGGAGCGGCGGATTTCGGAAGATATCGCCGCAGAGCCGTTTTCACCGAAAGAGCGTAAGAACTTCATCGCGCAGTATAGTGCGCCCGCGTGGAAAGTCCTAAAGGCGAACCCGCTCGTCGCTTACGGCGCTACGCTGCTGGTTGCCGCCGCTACGAACGACTACCTCTTCCTGGCGCAGATCGGAGACGGGGATATCGTCACCGTTACGCGCGCCGGTTGCGCCACTCGCCCCTTTCGCCAGGATCCAAGACTATTTGCCGGAGAGACCACCTCACTCTGCCTTGCGGATGCCGTGGAGAGCTTTACGGTACTGGTCCACGAGATGAAAGAGGAGGTACCCGCGCTCGTCTTGCTCTCGACCGACGGCTACGCCAACTCCTTCGAGGATGACGGTGGATTTCTCAGCGTCGGCTCAGATCTCCTTATGATGCTCAGGGAGCACGATACCGCTGCCGTCCAGCGCGACCTGGAAACGTGGCTCGAAGAGGCTTCGCGCGAAGGAAGCGGCGACGACATCACTCTGGGCGTGCTATGCCTGCTATAGCGCTCGCTGCTGATATCGGCGCAACGGCCTGGATCCAGGGAGCCTGACCGATGAGCAGCCTCCTCATGCCCTCGCAAACAGTCATTACGGAGTCCTCCGGTCTTCCCTGCGTCGTGGATTCGTTTATCGGTGGCGGCGGTCAGGGCGAGGTGTATCGCGCGTGCTGGGCCGGTGAAAGCGTGGCGCTAAAGTGGTACTTCACCCACCAGGCGACGCGGGACCAGCGGGAGGCCCTGGAAACGCTCGTCCAGGCAGGCTCGCCGAACGATCGGTTTCTCTGGCCGCTGGAGATCGCCTCCAGCCGTGATTCCCGCAGCTTCGGCTACGTCATGCCGCTTCGCGACCGTCGCTACAAGAGCATCGTAGACCTTATGATGCGCCGGGCCGAGCCGGGATTTCGAGCGCTCACCACTGCGGGCATCGAACTCAGCGACAGCTTCCTGAAACTTCACGCGCGCGGACTCTGCTACCGCGACATCTCCTTCGGAAACGTGTTCTTCGATCCCGAGTCCGGCGAAGTCCTGATCTGCGACAACGACAATGTGGCGGTAAATGGAGCCGCAAGGACCGGGGTTCTGGGCACGCCCCGCTTTATGGCTCCCGAGATAGTGCGGCGCGATGCATCGCCCTCCATTCAGACCGACCTCTATTCGCTCGCCGTCCTGCTCTTCTATCTGCTCGTCGTTCACCATCCGCTGGAGGGCAAGCGCGAGTCAGCGATCAAGTGCCTCGATCTGCCCGCCATGAATCGTCTCTATGGGGAGCGCCCGCTGTTCATTTTCGACCCTTCCGACGACTCAAACGCGCCCATTACCGAGTTTCACGACAATGCCTTGGAGTTTTGGCCGCTCTATCCATGCGGCATCCGACGCCTTTTCACGCGCTCGTTCACGGAGGGGCTCCGCGAACCGCAGAAGCGGGTGCGCGAAAGCGAGTGGCGGGCGGCCTTCGCCTCATTGCGCGATCAGATCTTCTATTGCGCGTGCGGCCAGGAGAGCTTCTACTGTGCGGAGACCTACGAGGAAAGCGGCCGCGTTGAGCCCTGCTGGAGCTGCGGCAGAGTTCCCGCACTGCCTCCCCACGTTAGGATCGGGAGCCGCCTGGTGATGCTGAACAGGGATTCGCGCCTATTCCCGCACCATATCGATGTGAGCCGCCAGTACGATTTCACCGCGCCGGTGGCCGCAGTGGTGGAGAATCCCAACCGCCCTGGGCAATGGGGCCTTCAAAATCTGTCGCCGCATACCTGGTGGATAACAGCGCCCCATGCCGCCGCTCGGTCTATCGATCCGGGCAGAAGCACGGCCATCGCAGGAGGTGCTCGTATCGATTTTGGATCCGCAGTCGGTGAGATCCTGATCTGAGCCATCTTCGCCGCAATGCAAGGATCGGCACTGCGATGGGCCATCGCTCAGCGTCTCCATCTCAATTCCTGAACGCCGTGACGTCGGATATTACACAGACATTGGATCTATGCACCTAACCCCTCGCAAAATTCTAATCGATCTGATCGCGGAGCACGGCGCTTCCCTGAGCCGGGACGCGCGCCGTTGCGAGGCGCTCCTGCGGGACTATTGCGGGCAGAATCGGCGAGAAGTGAACGTGCTTCTGGCCGCGATACGAGCGCGCGTCGGCGCCGACCTGATGGCGGCTCAGGCGTCCACGCCTCGCGCCGCGCTGTTGGTGCGCCTTACCCGGCGGCTGATCGACGACTTTTGCCTCACGGAGGAGGCGGCGCAATGGGCGGTGGAAAGTTGGGCTCTTGCGCTGGGGATCGAGCTTCCGAATGACGCGGTCCACGTTGCAGCCGCACGGAAAGCGCTGGAACCGCCGTCGGCAGCCGACGATCTTGCACATCGGCTCCGATCCGCCGCGAACGTGCAGGTTGTTGAAAACCCGACGGACCAGGCGGTGATGCTCTGGATTCCGCCAGGCGACTTCCGGATGGGTGACGAGGATCAGAAGGACAATCCGCGTCATAGCGTCTATCTCGACGGCTTCTGGATGTACAAGACACCGGTAACCGTCGCGCAGTATATGCAGTTTTGCACCGCGACCGGACGGGCCTCGCCAAATCCGCCAAGCTGGGGCTGGCACGACGACCATCCTGGTGTCAACGTAAGCTGGAGCGATGCAGGCGACTACGCCGCCTGGGCCGGCGTCCGGATTCCCACGGAGGCGCAGTGGGAGAAGGCGGCGCGCGGCACGGATAGTCGGCTCTATCCCTGGGGCAACGCATGGGAGCCGTCGCGGTGCGCGCACTCCGTCGGCTCGGCGCGCGTCGGTACGCTGCCGCGTGGGTCATTCCCCCGGGGCGCGAGTCCGTACGGCTTGCTGGACATGGCAGGCAACGTCTGGGAGTGGTGCGCGGACTGGTACGAAGCCGGCTACCTGCGCACCGCGCCTGGTCGGAACCCCGCCGGCCCGCTCACCGGCGAACGGCGCATTTTGCGCGGCGGCTCCTGGAACGACAACATGGCCTACATCTACCGGACGGCGATGCGCTTCCGGTACGAGCCGGGTGGCCGCTTCATCTCCTTCGGATTCCGCTGCGCCGCCTCGCCCGGCGAAGAGCCGCGCGGCTGAAACTCAGTCGATCC
>JAYTEU010000540.1:0-1752 GCA_043734985.1 Chthonomonadaceae bacterium | reverse complement strand
TCGGCCGCGCTGCCTGTCGCTGAAACCGTCCACTCCGCGACCGGAACGCCAAGCCCGGCAAGGGGTTTCTTCGGATTACCGACCAGGGACGCGGGATCGCTGAGGGAGAGAGTCGGATCGTTAAGCCGGTTGGAGCGGCTGATCCAGCCTTCCAGCGGCACGCGGTAGAGTTGGAGGCGGATATTCTCGATATTTCGCGATGTGACCTGCAGATCCACGGGCTTGCCGGGATAGTAGGCCGGCGGCGCGGAGAATGAGAGCGAGCGGTGGGCAAGATCGGCGAGCGCGCGGCGGCAATCCGCGACCCATTTGCTCTTCGGACGATCGGCGATCAAGCGGCGATATTCGACCGCCGCGGCAGAGAACTTGCCCTGCTGCTCCAGGAGCCGGGCGAGAAGAAAATGCGTCTGGTCGTGTATGGGATCGTCGGGGAACTCGCGGACGATCCGGCGAAGCAGGTCGAGCGCGCTGCGCTTCTCGTACGGGAAGGGTATCGGAACCGGCTTGTCCTTCTCGTAGCGGATTGCGTATTGGCCGCGCATGGCGTTCTGGTAGTGCCGCAGCCAGAGGGCTTCATCGAGAAGCGAGAGGGCGGTGGAATGGGGGCCGGAGGGTCTGCGGATTGGGCCCTTCGCCGAGTCCAGGCGCCATTTCGTTGTTCCCGCGCCGAGCAGCCGAATATGCGCATAGAGCGTTAGGACCTTTTTGGGCGGCGGCCAGTCGAGGGAATAAGACTCGTCCGGCCGGATCGTCAGCGCGGGGTCGCCGGGATCGGGCCATTTTTTGTCGGTCTGCCATGCTGTAAATCGCGCGTCCGTGTAGAGCACATGCGCGAGATCAAAATCGAGGAGTATCTCTTCCGCCACGGTTTCCGGCGCGTGGAAGCGCGCGTAGAGAACATGGGCCGCTTCGAGCGCCTCACGGGCGTCGCGCTTGTCCTGCTCCTCGAAGGTCACGCGGCGCGGTTTGTCGCCCGAACCGGCCGGGATGCCGGGAACGTTGTCGCCGCGAAAGACCGCTTTCCCGGCCCGGTATCCGTTGGGCGGCACCGCGAGGTAGAGACGGCCAAGCTGATAGAGTCCCCTCGCCTCCCACACGGAGCCACGATGCGCCTGAACGAACGCCAGGCTCTGCGCCAGCGCCTGATCCCATTGATGCGTCTTACCGAGCGCGACGGCGATCCGGTAGTCGATCTCATTCGATCTTTCCGCTGGAACCTGCCTCGATTTGAGCGCGGCCCGGTACTCCTTCAGCGCAGCGGCGTAGCTTTGCCGGCGGAAGTGCGTATCGGCTGAGGACAGCGTATCCGCCCCTGCACGCGAGCGCGATCCTGGCGATAGCAGAAAGACAAATGAGAAAATGAGAATTGTGGTTAAGGTGGTTGGACGGTTCACGGCGGCAGCTCCGGGGCAGGCGTCAGGAGTCCGGGACAACAATGGATTTTCAGCAACGGCGCGGCGCGGCGCGGCCGCGTGTCCTTCGGATCCGCAGACGGGCCTAGCGGCACGTCACACACCCAAGGACTCGGCACGTGTCCTTCGGACACGTGCACGATTTCCCGAACCGTGTGGACGCCTATGGCACGCGCGCCCCACGCGATGCAACCCATAGCTTGTACCAATCGGTACGGGAAAGCTCAATTCGGTGAGCCGCTGCTGCCTCGCGAATATGCTCGGGATTGTTCGAACCGACCAGCGGAATAATCCCCGCCGGGTGGGCAAGTATCCAGGCCAGCGCGATCTGCGTGGCGGT
>JAYTEU010000539.1:0-1662 GCA_043734985.1 Chthonomonadaceae bacterium | reverse complement strand
CGCGAGCCGGGAACCGAGGATCTGCCGCTGCCTTCGTACGCGACACCCGGCTCGGCGGGCATGGATCTGTACGCGGCGCTGCCCGTGGACGGTCCCCAGACGCTAAAGCCGGGCGAACGGATCTTGGTTTCGACCGGCATACGCATCGCTGTGCCGCCCGGATATGAGGGCCAGATTCGGGCGCGAAGCGGTCTGGCGCATCGACATGGAATTGCGATGGTCAATTCGCCCGGGACGATCGATTCCGACTATCGCGGGGTGGTTATGGCGCTGCTTATCAATCTGGGACAGGAGCCGGTGACGCTTCGGCGGGGCGACCGGATTGCACAACTTGTAATCGCGCCGATAGCCAGGGCAGAGTGGGATTTGACTCAGGGTTTCGACAAAACCGAACGTGGGGCCGGCGGCTTCGGCAGCACGGGCGTGGGGGCATGATCTAATGGACGCAAACCTGGAGCTAGACAACGCGGGATCCGGTCCGCTCCTCGCGCGGGCGAACCTGGCTCGCATCCGCTCGCAGTGGAGCGAGGCCGTTGAGACCTGCGTGCGCGTGCTTCGCGTCCAGCCGGGCAACGCCGATGCACACTCCCTGCTCGGCGACATCCATCGCGACCAGGGACTGCTCGACGATGCGATCCAATGGTACCGCATGGCGGCTGACCTGCGACCGAACGGCCCGGATACAGAGAAACTGCGGAAGCTGGAGAGTGAGCGCGATCGGCGCGCCGCGCTTTCAGGAGCGCTCGTGCCGGCAACAGCGGCGGGGGCGTACGAAGGTGCAAACGGCGGCACCACGCAGCTAATGGGCTACTCTCCGAAGCGCTGGCTAAACGCGTTGACGATCCTCTCCACGTGCTTCCTGGCGGCGATCGTTATTATTCTTGTGGTGATGCGTCCTGGTATGTCCACCAAAGAAAACGGCGCGCATCCGCTGGACCTCTCCTCGCGTCCGACGCTGATGCCGACTGCGGAGACCGGAATCGTTATGCCGCGCGCGGACCCAAATCGCCCGATGGTTCTTCCGCCGGGCGAGCAGCCGAAAGCGCAGCCGAAAGTTCACCGGACGGGCGACGGACTGGAACCCGATCGGACCAACAGCACGCAGCCAGGCATTGTGCCGCAGCGGAGCCAATCGCAGCCTATCAATCCACAACCGGTAAGTTCAAGGGAGGGCACTCTTCCGACGTTCGGCTCCCAGGTAGGCGGCAGGGTGTTGTCACAGCCCGCGCGGCAAAACCGCGAGCTTCCCCCTGCTCCCGTCCAGAGGGTCCGTCCGATCAACTCCACCTTCGGCGTGGCGGGCGACGGACCTCCGTCTACGGAGGATCGGCAGCCTGCCGCGCAATCCCAGCCACGCGGCGCTGACACCACCGTCCAATCCATTACTCGCGATCCGTCGCAGGAGCGAGACCCACCTCAAGGACTAGGCGCAATGAGGCCCGCGCAGGAGAACCGCGCGGGCGAACAAACGTCAAATGTCGGTGGGACGCCCTCTGAGCGCTAATCCGAGCCTGGGCATATCGAACTTTACTCCTCAAAGTCCTCGGCGGGCGCCTCTTCTTCGGTATTGTCGATCTCAGCCTCTTCGGCATCAGCGTCATCAAGGCCGGCAACCACGGACTCCTTGATCTCTTCCAGTTCTCCAGCCGCCACGATACTGCG
>JAYTEU010000538.1:0-3570 GCA_043734985.1 Chthonomonadaceae bacterium | reverse complement strand
AAACAGACGCCAGTAGGCCGAGGCCCTGCCGACCGGCTTCTCGACAGCGGAAAAGTGGACGCCATCGTCGGACAGCGCAACGCGCGTGTGCTGGGTTCGCTCCTCCGGCGTAAGGCCATGGTAGTACAGCCTGATCTTGTGGCTCTCTTCATCGACGACCGTCTCCGGCGAAGCGATATGGTCTGCAAAAAAGGACTGCGAAAGCTGATGCGCACCCGACGCATGTACTTTCCACGGCCCCTCCGGACGATTGGCATAGGCCAGCCGGATGAACTTCCCCTTGTGGTCGGCAAAGTAAAGATAGTACCGAACCTTCTTCCCATTTTCTAAATCACGGATCACGTCGATTATGCGGATTACACGGAACAGGAGTACTTCCTCGCGAAATCCATCCATTCAATCCGTGTAATCCCTCAAATCCGTGATTCAGAACGCGCCAATTTTCCTCAAACAGCGGGCGTAAATCCGAGGACGATATCGAACTTCGCCGCCACCTCGCCGATCTTGCTGTCCTTCATGGGCATAAAAGGAACGATGACGGAGGCGCGCTCTTTGTCGTCCCGGATGCCTTTCAGGACTCCGTCCGAAGCGTTGTGGGAGTCGCCCTGAATGTAGCACTGTGTTGTGTACTTCTCGCGGCCCTTCATCTTGACGGCGAAGTGGATGTGCGGCGTGCGGCCGGGGTAGGGCACGGGCTTGATCGTACGGAAGTAATACTCCCCGGTTGAGCCGGTAAGAAACCGCCCGAATCCCTGGAAGTTACCGTCTCGAACGCCGCCACTGGCCGGGTTCGTTCCCTTGGAGTGGAAGTAGTTGCCCTTGTTATCCACCTGCCATATTTCGACCACCGCATTTCGGATCGGGCTGCCGTGCGTATCCATCAATCGCCCGCTCAAGTGCGTCACGGTGCCCACCGCCGCAGTAATGTTATCGTTGACGATGAGCAGATCGTTGTCCGTATCGAGCGGCATGTGATCGGGGTAAAAAGGCCCCTCGGTTTGCGCGGGCGTTCGGAGCAGCTCGTCTGCAAACGCCGATGAGCTTAGGACGACTCCACCTAGGCTCAGAACCAGTCCGGAGGCCAGTCGCGTGAGGGCGGAACGCCGGCTCAGGCTTGGTTGGTCGGTAGAGAAATGGATCGGACGCTTATCCATGCTGATTAGACCTTTCGGATCCCTGCGGGCGCGGGATCGCAACCTGCGGAAAGTGACGTGAAAACGAGCAATGGATCGTGGAAACGCAGCGCCGCTATATCTAAGCTCGCGCAATCAAAGAGTGTCGGTAGTATAGCCCACGTGCTTACAAAAGAGATAGACCTCGCGCCGCCCGGAAGCTGAGTGCCCGGTAAGCGCGAGGTTCAATTAATGCCGCCGACGGCTCGCGGCGTTGAGAGCCGTCGGGCGGGATACAAACAGGTCCGTCTCTAGCCGAGCCTCGTGGATTGGTGTTCTCTCTCGACATTCATCGATGCCACTTGTTGGTTCCACGTCGTTGGCAAGGGCACATAACACGCCACGCGCCCGTCGAAACTGGGAGGAAGCAGTCCGTCCTGTTCGAACTGCACTCGTTGCCCGGTCTCCACATTGCGGTAGTATCCCGGGGACACTTTCTGGCCCGCCAACAGGAAGCCTTCCGTCAGATCGTCAAGTTCAATATTCCGCCACATTGCGTCGAACTCCTTTCGTCTATGCACAGTAACAATTCGGCAGTGGCGAAAAGTTCCGTTCAAGACGATAGGTTCAGCAAATTCCGCCCTTCCAAGTCAAATTTGATAGGTAGTACGGCAGCGCTTATGCACGACTGCGACCACGGCGCCAGGTGTAGCGGTCGGCTTCGCGGGAGCGATATCCGGTCCGATGTCGAGCATCGTAAAGCTTTCGGAGATTGCGGCAAGGCTTGGGTTCGGCTCCGGCGCGACCATGACGGTGTGGAGCTTTACTCCCGCCTCGCGCAGGCGAAGCCCGGCGCTCTCCAGCATCTCGGCGCGTCCGTCGGTCACGAGCAGTATCTCGGCTTCGAGCTGCTCCTCGCGCCGCAGATTGCGTATGTCCGAGATGGCGACTTCCAGAGCGTGATTTACATGGGTGGCGCCGCCGTTGAAATTCGTCGCGCAGATCAGATCGAGCAGGGCGTCCTTCTCTTCGATGGTACGGGCCTGAATGGGCGGCTCGATCACGCTCGGCCAGATCGCATCTTGTTCGGCATATCGGCGAAACAGGTAGCGGGAATTGTATTGGCTCAGATTGGCGCGGAGAGCCGCCGAGATTGCCGCGAGCGCCAGCGTGGCGCTCGTACCCCGCATGGACGCGCTCGAATCAAGGAGCACGTACAGGAGCTGCCCGCCCTGGCCTGCCGAACCTTCCTGGTCGATCGCCACCGGCACCCGACGCCGAACCGGAACCTCCATCCAGCGCTGCTCCGTGCGAAACTCCAGTCGCTGGCGCGTGTTGTTCCGAACTGGAATGAGCACTTCGCCCCGGTTCATCCGGTCGAGAAGCACAGTGGGAGGCAGTATCTGGTCCAGCAGGCGCGCCTGCCACACTTCGCCGAGATGTTTCACCGGCCGCATTGTCATGGAGGCGAGGGGAAGGTCGCGCCAGTTGTCGTCCGGCAGAAAGAGAGTCACCTCCTGCATCTCGCGGGTCTCCTGCTCGCGCCAGATCACCGCCTGGTCCTGCGATTCTACCGTCGTGTCAGATCCTGCAAGTGGTCGCGCGACATAGAGCCAGGGCGGGTTCTCCTTGAGTATTCGGTGGATCAGTCGCTGCATCTGCGCCGGATCTGCGAAGAAGTCGCTTTCCGGCAGCTTGAACCGCGCCGCCGCATCCGAAAGCCGCTCCAGGTCCTTCAAATCCTTCTGCCGCTGGAGCAGCCGCTCGATCTCGTTGTCACTCAGAGCTATGTTCTGGTTCCGCCGCGCGATCTTCACCTTCCAGGGCCGCTCTCGGCTCCTGCGCGCTCCCAGCAGCGAGGCCAACTCCGCCATAAACGCAAGCCATGCCTTAAGGATCTCCAGCCATGCGAGAAGGACTTGCAATTTTGGATTTTGGAGATCGGCGCGCTGAACGTCGGTTTCGGCGTGAATCACAGCTCCGCCGTCCCTGTTTTCTGTCTTGGGTTCACGGCTTAAGCGTGTCTCGGATGGAGGATCAACGCTCACTCTTCGTCTCCCGGCATTTTTGTGAGCGCCTGTCTGAGCACTTCGACGAGATACTGCGAGCCTGCCACGCCGCGCGCTTTGCCCAGGTGGCCGAGAAGCTCACGCCGCGCCGCGAAGATAGTCTCCATCCCCGGCAGCCGAATTCGGAATTCGCCATGCTGTGCCTTCGGGTGATGCTGGTGCGCCAGGATCTGCTGCGCCAGGTCGCCGAGGGAGTCGTAGAAGCTCAGATCCTCGCGACTGATCTTGCGAGGGAGGACTTTGTCGAGCACGTCCTCAAGTATTGCGTGCGCGGCCAGTCCGTCCGCATCGTCGCCAAGAGGCAGCGCGTAGGGCAGGTAGCGCCGGACATGGGCATAGTCGGCTCGTGGACGGCCCTCCAGCACGGCTCCGGCGCAGATAACGTCCAG
>JAYTEU010000537.1:0-1625 GCA_043734985.1 Chthonomonadaceae bacterium | reverse complement strand
TGCGACTGGGAGACCACGGTCTGGGTGAACGGGAAACCGGCCGTGACCCATCGCGGCGGCTATACCCCGTTCTCGGCGGACATCACGGGCGCGCTGAATCCGTCCGGCGAACAGGAAGTGGTAGTCGCGGTCTACGACCCTGCCGACCCTCGCGAAGGCGGCTGGCAGCCCAAGGGGAAGCAGCTCGGAAGTGGCGGCATCTGGTACACGCGAACGACAGGAATCTGGCAGACCGTCTGGCTGGAACCGGTAGCGCCGTACCATGTCCATTCGCTTAACGTAGACCCGGAAATTGCGCCCGAGGGTGGCGGCGGTGCGTTTACGACTCGTATCGGGACCGGCGGCGGCGGCACGATGCGCGAGTCTGAGGCGACGGTTGAGATCTCACGTAACGGACGCGCGGTCTCAGGCAAGGTCAAAGTGACAGGCGGATCGCTCGGCACGCCCTCCATAAAACTCGCGATCCCGAAGGCCGAGTTGTGGACACCCGAAACGCCCAATCTCTACAATATCACCGTGACGCTTCGGCAGGATGGTAAAGTCGTTGACGTGGTCCAGTCCTACTGCGCGCTGCGGACCGTGGGCATCGCAAACGGCCGCCTTACGCTGAACGGCAAGCCCTATTTCTACCGGGGCGTGCTGGACCAGGGATTCTGGCCGGACGGCATCTACACCCCGCCGACCGACGCGGCCATCCGCGCCGACGTCGAGATCACCAAGCGGCTCGGGTTCAACATGGCGCGCAAGCACGTCAAGGTCGAGGACCCGCGCTGGTACTACTGGTGCGACCGACTGGGGCTGGCCGTCTGGCAGGACATGCCGAGCAGCCACAACCTGACCCGGCCCGAGGCAAAGGCCAATTTCGAGCGGGAGTGGCGCGAAGAGGTCGCCGATCTGCGGAACTATCCGTGCGTCGTCCACTGGATTCCGTTCAACGAGAACTGGGGCAATCCCCGAGAGTACCAGGACCACATCGTCACGCTGACGCGCGCGCTCGATCCCTCGCGCCCGATCACGGACGCCTCCGGCTGGACGCAGCGCGACCTTACCGATGTGATCGACGCGCACGACTACGGCAACAACCTCATCCGCCAGGGCGTAAAGAACCCCGTCAAGCCCAAGGTCGTCGGCGAGTACGGCGGGATCGCGCTGCCGGTTCCCGGCCATACCTGGACGACCGGCTGGGGCTATCAGACCGTGCGCGATGCCGATGGCCTGGTGCGGAAGGTGCGGGAGCAGACCTCGCAGCTTTTCGATGCGGAGAACCTCTCCGGTTATGTCTATACGCAGTTGACGGATGTCGAGCAGGAGCTGAACGGCCTTTTGACCTACGACCGCCTTCTGAAAGCGCCGACTGATAAGATGGGGCCGGTTTTCCAGGGCAAGGATCGAGTCGCCTACACTCCCGCGAGCTTTCTGACGAACTGGCTTGTGCTCGGCCCCATTCCCGCCGGGATCACCTTTCAGTCCGCCGAAGACAACGCGGCCGGGCAGGCGAACATGGAGCGCATCCTTTCAAAGCCGTACCTGCCGAACGAAGCCACGCTGGACCCTAAAGTCGCCGATACCGCCGTGGCAGGCGGAGCCGGCCTGACTTGGAAGCGGGTCAAAGCCGCCGAGGACCA
>JAYTEU010000536.1:0-3791 GCA_043734985.1 Chthonomonadaceae bacterium | reverse complement strand
AGTCAGGTTGGCTCAACCTGGATGCGGGCCGATATCTCCGGCTGCCTGCCTTCGCCGACCGGAGAGTGGCATCCCGCGCCCGGCTTCTTGCAATCGTCCAGCGACCTGGACGGCGTTCTGGCGTTTCTGAAGACGCACCTCCCGGACGGCGAGGTGACGGCGCGCCCACAGGGCCTGAAGAAACCCCTCGCCCTTCCAGACTGGGAAGCCTGGGATCGCTCGATCGCCCGACTGCGCACCAGTGTTGAGGCGGGAGGCGAAAATCTTCTCTTCGCGTCCAAGATCGGACTCTTCATTCCCAGCCCAATCGGCGACGAAGCCGCGCCGGACCACACAACGACACCCGCCAATCCCGATGCGATCTCGGCGGTCGAACGGCTGCGCCGCAAGCCCTACAAGCCGACGCGCGGCGAGCTTCTCGCGGCGACCGCGCGCAAATACGTCGGCCTTCCCTATGTCTGGGGTGGCGAGAACCCCAACAACGGCTTCGACTGCTCCGGCCTGATGCAGTATGTCTGCCGGACCTGGGGCATCTCGATCCCGCGCACCGCGGCGGAGCAGTACCATGTGGGCAAGCCGGTAAGCTTTATGGACCTGGAACCGGGCGACATGATCTTCCTCGCCAACACGTATAAGCCTGGCGTCTCCCACGTGGGGATGTACATCGGCGACGGGCAGTGGGTCCAGGCGCAGGGCTCCGCGACAGGCATCATCGTGTGCGACGTGCCCTACTTCGACGCCGGCAGCGGCCCGGGCGCGCGCCGGCTCGACCTCTCGCGCCTGCCGCGCACCGCCGGCGAGCCGGCGCCCATCAAACCGCCGAACCGCGCCTCGGTGGTCGCCTCCCGGCATGCAACGGAACCCCGGCCCGCCGCGCCGCGCGCCACGGCAGGCGGCATAGTGTCGGTAAAGATCTGTGGAGACAGCGGCGACATTGCGAACAACGGCTGCACGACCTACAAACTGGCGCGCCTTCCCAAATCGCAGCTTAAGACCATGCACCGCTGCACCCGGCACAAGCCCCTCGGCGGCGAGCGTTGGTAGGGGGTAATGCGAAGACCTCACGCTAAGGCGCGGAGGCGCAAAGGGGCGCAAAGGAATACAAGAAAATGCAAGGAAACGCTGAGAATGCGGACTAAGGCAGGATAAGGTCAGTGTTGCGGGCTTCTAATTCCTCGATGTTCGGAGATTCGCTTTAGCGGGCGACCGCGTGACAGTCAAAGTAAGATCATGATTATCGACCAACTAATACTTGACACGCCTCAGCCGGAGGCTACGGGCGCGTTCTTTCGGGATACCCTCGGGCTTGCGGTAGATGCGACGGACAGCGAGTCGCTGGAGGTGCGGGCAGGCGCGACCAGGCTGGCGTTTCGGAAGAGTTCGCCGGAATGGGAGGGCATCTACCATTTCGCCTTCAACATCCCCGAAAACCGCTTTGAGGATGCGAGGCTCTGGCTGCGCGCGCGCGTTCCCCTTCGCACCGGCAGCGATGGCAGCGACGTATTTCACTTCGGAGACTGGAACGCTCACGCCGTCTACTTCCACGATCCCGCAGGGAACATCCTGGAGTTCATCGCCCGCCACGACCTTCCTAACGCGACGGATGCGCCGTTCGACAGCAGGCAGATCCTGAATGTCAGTGAGATAGGGCTTGTGACCGGAGATGTACCCGGCCTTGTGGCTTCGCTAGGGGCAACAACCGGCGTGGTTCCCTACCGCCCCGGCTCGGACTCATTTGCCCCGGTCGGCGATGAGAACGGGCTGTTCATCGTGGTCAAGACGGGACGCGAGTGGTTTGTAGGCGGCGGCCGAGCGGCCACCGTCGTTCCGTTGGAGTTGGAGTTTCGGAACGCGGAGGGGCAGCAGTTTAGGATTTCGGAGCCGGATTACCTGGCAGAGGCGATTCTTTAGGCGCTTCATTCCAATTTTGCACTTCCAAATCGTTCGGATTACCTTCAAAGACCGGAAGTACTACCGGAGGCGTAGGCGGATGCCGGCCGTTCATTACATAATCCGACGAATAACCGAAGAGACGCGAAAAACCACTACAGGTACCGTGCTGAATTGAACGCTCGTCACTGTCAATCGTGTAGACAAATTATTGTTGCTGCGCATAAGCGTTGGGCTGACCATTTGGGGGTAGACACGAGATCGGCTACGGGCAGACACGAGATCGGCCCCTACGCACGATACAGGCCCAACGGTTTTGCGCGCCAACAAATTATTCCTCGGAACATGAATTGTTGGGACCTATGGAACCGTTTCGCACCATGGCGATGAAATTTCAACTGCCTCACAAGAAATAGCCGTTGTTTGTCTAGTTGTATTGACGCCCCCCCCCCTGTGTAATAATGACGGCATCATGTGCTCGCAGATATGCTTGCACAAAACTCCCTATGGTTAAGCCAACTCATGCGCTAAGAACTGACAAGGCGGGCAAGGGATGGGCTGGTGGACCCTGCATCTACGAACTGGAGGCGTTTACGTGATCCCGAAAATCACACTATGCTTGACGGCAATGATGGCAATTTTGGCGCTCACACTCTCAGAGTCATCGGCGAGCGCTGATCACTGGCGAGACGACGGCAACTCTTTCACTCCGTGGATCGTCACCGGGGGCGCCGGAACGGGAACATCTACTAAAAATCCGGCCAACGCTTCCACAGCGAGCGGCACCAACTCCGATCAAGCGTCAGTCTCGGCCAGCGGCGCCCAACACTCGTGGACATATGTGGACGACAACGGCCAGCCATCGGCAAATACGGCTAGCCTGACGATACAGGTCACGGCAGCCTTCAGCCTCTACAGGAGTAACAGCCCGTTTGCACGCTGCCAAGGAGGCGTTAGTTTCAACAACGCGGACTTCACCGGTGTATCTCGCGACGACACGTATGGCGGGGAGGCGGACAACTGCGGAAGCCATACGTATAATGGTGTGAATACCAAATTTGTCCAGTATACCTTTTGGTCCGTAAGCCAAGGCGGCAGCGCATATTCTACCATTTACGTGTATTTTTTCGGTACATAATATGACAATCTGACGCCGGCTCTGTCCGGCCGGGCGTTCGCGCCGTCTTCGCGGAGGGCGTACGCCCGCGGCCGGTAAACATCGCTTTCGAGGTGTAATTGTGAAGCCAATGATTCGACCGGGCCTGGTCGTGTGTCTGTTAGCGCTCTCGCTTCTATATTCCAGGCCTGCCAATGCGCAGAATGAACGCGATGCGGCGACCGATACGGCGCCTGCGCCCGGCATTCAGCAAGGCAAACGCCTGCCTCCCCGATTTGAGAAGACTGAAGTTCGAATCGACAGCGCAGATGCCGGTTTCGAGGCGCTCCTGGAGACATTGCATCGCACTTACAGGGTGGATCTTCTGGCAGACGACCGTCCCCTTACGAACAAGCATGATGTTCACGTTCATGGGACGCTGAAAGAGGCGCTCGATCAGATAGCCGACCTGTACGATTACACGTGGACCCTCGCCGCGCGCGACGGGGAGACGGTCCTGTTTCGAAAGCGGTTTAGAAGCCCCGAAGAGCGCCCACAGCTTCATGAATCGGCATTAATCCAGATGGCGAAGGATGTCTGCTCCTGTCTCTCCATGCCGCTGTACGTTCCTGGACAGGAGGGCGAGCACCGCATGTTGCTCTGGGTGCTCTACCACTCTTTCGACGAGGCTCAGACACAGCGGCTCTTTGCCGGAAAGACCTTGGCTCTCGACACCCTTCGGCCGGGGCAGTCGCTGTTGCTTCGCCAGACCATTTACAATTGGTCGATGAAAGGGATGACAGAC
>JAYTEU010000535.1:0-5616 GCA_043734985.1 Chthonomonadaceae bacterium | reverse complement strand
TCAAAGCCCTGGCTGCGGTGGCTGCTCTCGGCGAGGCGCGCAATATCCGCATATCGCTTGCCGACGGACGCGCTCGCCAATACGCCTACTGCCATTCCGCTCGTCTCGATCTGCGTCCGGCTGTTCGCCCCTCCACCGGCCCAGTAGAGCTTGCGCGCTCGCCAGGGCTGCAGGCCTTCCTCCAGAATCAGGTCCGGGAACGCCTTTGCGTCGGCCGCCGCCTCGAACGCCTCGGTCGCCAACCTGCCCGCCGCCTGGTGGTGCCCGTGCTGCCCGCCGCTCGGAGCCGGGTCCATCGTTGCGATCACCTCCGGTTTCAGGATGCGCACCAACCGCACCAGTCGGCGCAGGCTTTCGTCGTGCCCCCATTTCGCAAGGGTTGCCTGTACGCTCTCGGTGTAAGCCCAATCGGGCTGGTTGAGAAAATAGAGATAGCGCGTGCCCAGCAGCGCCAGGCAGCGCCGAAGCTCGCCCTCCCGCACGATGCCCAGGGCCGCGCCGCTCTCTTTGCCCGTGCTGTTGCCGCCTCCCTCGCCATGGGTGCAGACCACAAGCGATACCACGCGTCCCTCGTCGGCATAGTGGGCCATCGTCGCCGCCATCATGCTCTCGTCGTCCGGGTGCGCCGTGACAACAAGCAAGTCCGTCTTCATAACGGCGGTGTTAGGAGGCACATCTTCCCTTGCCCGCAAAGATCGCTGAGCGCCGACCAGAAGGAGAACGGTCAGCAGAATGGAGAGTGGATATTTCATGGATGTCCTTGTTCGGGCAGAAGGGAATTCGGGCCGGCCCGTCATGCGAGCCGCTTTTCAAAGTACACGCTCAAGGGATCCTGACCATAGTCGCCGAAGGGCTGGATGCGCGTAAACCCGAACTTCTCGTACAGAGCGATCGCCTCGTGTTGATAGATACCCGTTTCCAGTCGCAGTAGCGGAACTGCCTGCTCTCGCGTGTGATCGGCGATATGGGCGAGCAACCGCTTTCCGAGGCCCAGTCCGCGACTTGACGGCCGGACGTACATCCGCTTGACCTCTCCGTACTCCGTGCCGTATAACTGGACGCCGCCGCATGCCAGCGGCGCGCCATCGAGCCGGGCCATAAAAAACACCACCCCTTCGCGAATCAGCTTCTCGACCGCATATCCATGATGGCTCTCTGGGGGGTACATCGGGATCAAATAGGCGTCCAGCTCCTCGATCAACTGCACGGCTTCCGGACTGTCCGGACGCTCGCGCACGATTTCGATCTCCATTCCTTACCTCCAACCAGCTCAACGTACCAATTTTCAATAGCCGCGTTCGCCGGAGGTTGAAAACCGTCGGCAGGAAAAAGTTACCATTCGTGGGATGCGGGTACCCTTTAGGTGTTGTCCGCCGCCGCCGGAAGTGTTGCAATGCGGCGGGGGACAAGCCCCCACCCTACAACCGGTCGCGGATTCGCCGACAGTATCTTTTCAACACGCGGTACACCGCGCGCCTCCGCAGTCGGTCCTGTAAGGGCTTATGAGGGAGCGCGCTTATGGTGTGTCCGTCGATGCCGGTCATGGTTTCCGCTGCGACGAGCGTATTGACGATAGCCACTTCGGCCGCCTGGACCGCAGCCTCGAAAACCGCCCAGATCAGGCCGTGGCGAGCACGTGGCGAGCACAATGACGATCGAGCCATGCTCAACGCTTCTGGCGCGCGCTCCGTCGAGGGCCGCGAACAGAGGCTCCTCGCGGCCAACGGGGTAGTATCGCCGTCACGCCCGCGCGCAGGCTCTTCCGAGACCCGCAGCGCGACTCCTAGCCGGACACTGATATTCGATGGACCGCGTGCTTCTTCCTTTCAACATTTGATCGACAGTCCGGACTGGAACCGGCGCGCCCCAAAACGGCGCAGGCGAACCTCGACGGATCTCTTAAAGGTGGGACGCGGACATAGGCAGGCCGAAGATGTTTGCAGAGGGTTGCGGCGCATCTGTTCGCATCGACGATTGACTGCGCAAAGTTCGACAATAGAGCAATTCTGGATAAACCTTGATATGGAAGAAAAAGGACAAATTCAGATAGCGGGCGAATAGTCAAAACAGATGACCCCCATGCACCTTACGGAGGTGTTTTTTTGGCTGTGCCCAACGCTGCTGCTCCCCAGGAAAGTGAGCACCGGTTTTCCATCTTGATGCTCGGCGGCCTGCGCGTGCGGTATGGGTCCAGGGAGCTGGACCGGTTTCGCACGCGTAAGGCAGGCATGCTCCTGGCATACCTTGCGCTGAATAGCCGCCGCCCGCAGCCACGTGAGATGGCGCTCGAACTCCTCTGGCCTGAGATGGATCCCGAGGCTGCCCGCCACAATCTTAGCCAGACTCTTCATACGCTCCGCCGGTCGCTTCAGGAACTGTCCGGCACTAATGACAGGCTGATAGTCGCGGACCACGACAACCTGACCCTTGAGCGGAGCCTGGCGACGTCCGACGTAGCGGAGTTCGACGACCTGCTGCTGCTTGCGGATAAGCATCCCGAGGCGCGTCGAGACCGACTTGTGCATGCGGTCTCGCTCTACGCCGGATCGCTGATTCCAAGCTGCTATGAGGATTGGGTGTTTGCGGAGAGAGTGCGACTTGAGAGCGCCTACATCCGGGCGCTCAAGAATCTGAGCTCCGAGGAGGCTCGCCGAGGCGAACTGGAACATGCGATCCGATACGCGCAGATGGCGACGACTGCCGATCCCCTGGATGAGGAGGCGAGGCTTATCCTGATGCGGCACTTCTGCGCCACCGAGAGGTACCGGGAGGCGGAGGGTGTCTATCGGGATCTGAAAATCGCACAGCATCGAGAGATCGGCGGCGAGCCGCAGCCGTCCACGGTCCTCGCGGTGGAAGAGATGCTTTCAGGACGCAGCGCCGCTCCTTTCGCTGTCTCCCTCGACGCACCGCGTATCGAACCCCGACTTCCCATGACAGGGCTGCCACGCCCCCTAACTACTTTTGTCGGCAGGGAGGAGCAGATTCGCCACCTGCGCCGCCTGCTCTCGAACACTGCCGGCGACGACACCGGGGGCCGATCCCGCCTGGTGACGCTTACCGGGCTTGGAGGAAGCGGAAAGACCCGCCTTGCTCTCGAAGCCGCAAGACTCCACGAAATAGAAGGCGCGTCCCCTGCCTATTTCGTTTCCCTTGCCTCCCTCACGGATGCCCGGGAGCTTCCTGCTGCCATTCAGCAGGCGGTGGGCGGCGACCCCGACGCCGGAACCGATCCCTGTCAGCGTATCGTGGACTTTTTCCACAGCCGGCCGGCGCTGCTGATCCTGGACAATTTCGAGCATCTGCTGCCGGGCGGAATGAAGTTAGTAGCGGACCTTTTGGCGTCGGTCGCGAACCTTCGCTGCCTGGTCACCTCGCGAATTCCGCTGGGCATTTCCGGCGAACAAGAGTTTCCGGTTCCGCCGCTGCCCGTTCCCGGCGCGCGCGCGAGACGGCATACTCGGCCGGAATTGGCGGCAGGACAGCGACTGGACGTACTCACGCTGCTCTCCAATCCCAGTGTTGCGCTGTTCGTCGATCGGGCAAGTGACGTCCGGTTCGATTTCGAAGTCACGATGGATAACGCGCGTCCTATCGCCGCCCTTTGCGACCGTCTCGAAGGAATTCCCCTCGCGATCGAGCTCGCGGCGGCGCGCATCGGCACGCTCTCCCCAGCCGACATGCTGGAGCAGATGGAGGACCGGTTCGGCTTTCTGGTGCGGCGCGAGCGGGTTCAAAATGAGAAGCATAAGGCGCTGATCGAAGCGGTCGCGTGGAGCTACGCACTGCTATCTGCCGAGGAGCAGGAGTTCTTCTGTCGTCTCGCTGTTTTCCGTGGCGGATGGTCGCTTGGCGCGGCGCGCGCAGTCACCGGCAATCCGCGCGCCTTCGAGATTCTGGACCACCTCCGGGAACTGGCCCTGATTCAAACGCGCGAGACCGGCCAGGAAATACGTTTCTCCATGCTCGAAACCATTCGCGAATTCAGCGTTTCGCTGGCCAACGAGCAAGGTAACATCGATGCCGCATTGCGCCACGCCGAATGGTATCTCGAATTGGTGGAACGGAGCGGGACACGGCTTCACGATCCGCTCAATAAGGAGGTTGTCGCGATCCTGGATGGAGAGCACGAGAACCTGAGATCGGCGCTTGAATGGGGAGTTAGCTCGGGAAGGCCCGACGTATCCCGTGGAATTGCATTGGCCTTGGGCGGCTTCTGGACCATGCGCGGATTTGTCGCGGAGGGCCGCCGCTGGTTCCAATCCCTTCTCGCGGGCGCGGAGGACGCGCCGCTTCTCATGGTGGCGGAGCTGCATCTCTGCTGCGGCGTATTTGCAACGCGGGTAACCGACGTCGCCGATGCCAAATATCATATCGCGCGAAGCCTATCGCTCTACCGTCAGGCCGACGACAAAGTGAAGGTACTCAAATCCGAACAGGCGCTCGGCGATGCGCACAGGTTTGGAGGCGAACACCTCCAGGCGATCGAGCACTACCAGAACTGCGTCGCTCTCTGCGAGGCCGCCGGCGACAGCGCGGATCTTGCAAACTGCAACCATGGCCTCGGTATATCCTGCATATACATGGGGCGTAACGAGGACGCGCGCCGCCACCTTGAAATCGCGCTGGAACTGCGCCAGGAGCTCGGCCATGCACTGGCCGTGGCGCGAACAGAGAACCTGCTCGGATTTACCCTGGCTGAGCTGAACGACCTGGCGGGCGGGGAGAAGCTGTTCCGGACATGTCTGGCGGTCCTCCGCGACCATGGCGATCGCTGGTATGAGGCCAGCACCTTGTGCGGGCTCGCCGATATCGCTTATGCGAGGGAGGAGCTGGTTGACGCGCTCTCTCTCTCTGAAATGGGCTTGGAGATACTCCGCGAAGTCCACTCTCGCGAAAGCATCTCAAACCGCCTTCAGCGATTGGGCTTCATCTACATCAAAATGGGAATGCTCGAAGAGGCCCAGTGCGCATGCCGTGAGTCGCTGGAAATCTCTCTGCAACTGGAAAATGACCATAGCGTCGCCAATGCGGTGGAGTGCGCGGCCAATGTTGCGCAATTGATGGGCCGCCTGCAGGAAGCGGCGACGCTTCTCGGCGCGACGGCGACGATCCGCAAATCGCTCTCCATAACACCGATCCAAATAGAACGCACGGATAATAAGCGCCTCCGTGCGCTGCTCCTTGCCACCCTCGGTCACGAACAGGCCGAATCCGCCGAACAGCGCGGAGCTTCGCTCACACCCCGAGAGGCCGCTAGCCTCGCCCTCGCAACCATCTGATCCCTTCCATTGCTTGTTGATAATTTGTTGATACCGCTCCATTACAATGCATCCAGATTAAGCGATTGAATCTGGAGGGCATAACACGGCATTGCACAGAAGCACTCCGGCAAGCGTCGTCACAGAGTCCAGTCTTACGATCTGCACCGAGGTCTGTTGATAATTTGTTGATACCTCCACGTTACCATGACCCTGGTTAACCGCCGCGCGGGTTGCCTCGTCGGTGGTTTCCAGTTCTCTGACGCGCTCGCGTATCGACCCGGGTCCGAATTGGACCGAAAAGGTAGGCCATGAATAAACCGCGTTCAATCGGATTCTGCGCGCTAGCGCTCCT
>JAYTEU010000534.1:0-4106 GCA_043734985.1 Chthonomonadaceae bacterium | reverse complement strand
ATTCCCGCGAACGTTCTTTCGTTAGATCGCACCACAAACTACTTCGCCACAGATTCGCAGAACAAAGGGGACGCGACTCCGGGCTCCAAGTATAAGGCGATCAATCGCGGATACCTCTACCCGGAGCAGGTCAAGGACTATCGCGCATTTCTCGCCGATGACAACCTTGTCAAGATCAAGAACGCCGCCGTCAAAGTTTACTGGCCGATAAATTCGCCGGTCTCCATCCGCGCGGGCGGAACGCTTACCAATCGGATCGAAGTCGATTGGACGCAGTCGGACTCCTCGGTGTCTCCAAAGATTTACGGTGATAACGACCTGCCCGGCGTCGCTTACACAGGCACGCCTAAGTACTTCTACGTAATGGACTCTATGGACATCGGGCCGACGCTGAACGTAAACGGAGAGCCGGTCGACTGTAAAGGCGTCAAAGTACCGGCGTCCAACCCCGCGGGCTACTGCTACGAGCTGCACTATAGCCCGGACTGGTCCCACCGTCTGGGCGCTGCCGACGATGTCGATCCTCCCGGCAGCATCGGCCCGTTCCTGACGCAGCTCAAGTACAAGTATCCGCCGTCGGAGCGCACGGTCATCACCTACATCACGCACCACGCGGCGCTTGGCAATCCGCAGATCCTAGTTCTGCTGCTGAGCGGCACCGTTCGCAAGATCGCGCCCCGCGATGCGTACCAGTTCCTGCCCACCAACTACCGCTAATCCCGTCTGAACTCTCCCGCGCGTTCGCCAGGGCATGGGCATGCCCTGGCGAACGCCTCCGGCATATGCCGCGAAACTCCCCAATGGAGCGCCGGATCGGAACATCCTGGGAATGGATGTCGTCCAAAAACGAGGACTAGGGATGCTTGAGGACCGAGGCACGAACTACATGAGGCATGGAATGACAATCCGAACTTCCGCGCGCCGCCAAACGGCCGGCTTTTCGTTGATCGAAATAATGGTCGCGCTCGTGGTGCTGACGATAGGCATCTTCGCAATCATCAGGCTGTTTCCCGGCGGCTTCCTTACCATCCTGCGAACGAGCGAGCAGACGCAGGCTCAGGGGCTGGTCCAGGAGCAGCTCGACTTGCAGAAGCAGCTTCCAGCAGTGCCTGACAGCATCGTCGCCCTCGACCCGATCAACCCTAATATCATTTTAGCGGATATCTCACCGGAAACCCTTCGCGACGAGTCGGTGGCCAGCGCCTCCAGTAATGCGCCCGGAAGATACCAGGATCCCTACTACGTTTCGAACGTAAACCACTTCCTCCACGTAATGGGCGAGAATTTTCGTATTTCGGCGCCCAGCGCAAACAGCGCGGGTGGAAGCGGCGCGCTCTACATGCTTCAGCGCGGGCCGGTTTTCAACCAGTTCGGCACTGACGGAATGGGCAACCCGACCGATAGCCTGGTAGTGCGCGGCCTCCCGCTCCAGAGGACCGAACAGAGCTCGCTCGCGACTTTCGCCAATCCCACGGGCGCCGCATTGCTTGCAAACGATGCGCAGTACGGGATCGATTACCAGCAGCGCAAAATCGCGTTCTTCCCAAGGATCGGCAATTCTTCACGGCAGTTCGTTTTCGCATACGAGTACCTGATCACCACCGGTGGCGCGGTCGTCATCGTTCCGGTTATTCCCAATGCGGCAACACCGGCCACAACCACGATCACCGTACCGGACATTGCGACCGCCAGCCTGCCGCCCGGTGTTACGACGCCCTCGCCCGTGTGGCAGGATATATTTGCGAGCGCCGGTTACACCAACGGCGTGACGAAGCCCGCGAATTTCGACGACACTCTGGGATTCCATCTGAATGCAGACGAGATCAGCCGACGGTTCCGGTACATCACTTCGGCCTTCGACAACGATCCATACGAATATAAGTGGTACAGCCCGCAGTACGCCACGGACGCCAATGTCGGCGCGCTGGTTTTCAATCCGTCGGGATACAGCCAGGTAACGGCGGGCTCTACGGGAAACCAGCCTCTCACCGCCAGAGTGGACTATACGATCTTCGACAACCATATCATCCACGAGGATCGGTCGATCCCGGTGGCGCCGCCCTACGATATTCGGCTCAGCCTTCAGTTTATTCTGGTGAATGGGCACGTCGGCGACCCGAACCGGACGTACGATACGCTTACAACCTACAACGGCATGTTCCGCGATACGGCAAATACGACGCCGAACGTCTTGGTCTACAATGCCAATACCGGCGACGTGATTACCTCCATAGGCGCGGGATCCAGCCCGGTGGGCGGTATCCTGGAAGATCGTCCCGGCATTCTGCACTTGAACCAGAACGATGTGCAGGCCAACAATCTCCAGGGCGCGACGGTGCGTATCTACTACCGGACGGAGAAGGACTGGGGTACGGAGCTGCAGAAGGCCAACGCCCATTATGTCCAGACCGATACGCCGATAAACGTACAGTACAACAGCTGCTACGTTGGGGGCAGCGATGCCGCGAACGACGGCGGGCCGAACCGGATCTATTTCCCGCTCTGCGAAGCAGGCAAGACCGTGGTTCTGGGCGAGTTCTTTGTCAGGACCAACCAGGCCGCTCCCAACGACCGGCTCCGCTTTGCAAACGAGGCCTACCAGGTGAATGGCGATTCGTCCTCCTTCGAATCGGTGGGCGGCCGCCTGATGACCTGGATCGACATCGGAACGCAGCACTCCGAGGCGGCCTCGCAGGCGTGGGTCTTCGACTCCCAGCAGACGGGCAGGTCGGTCAACAATATTCGCGGCGGGTCCATTCGGGTGAGGGTGGTCTGGCGGGACACCAACCGATGGCGCAAAATCGAAAACAACAGCTTCCTTGCGCAGCCGTCCCTGCGCTAATGTACGCCTCGGCAGCGAATTCTCGGTCAAAACTAGCGTGTCCGCACGGGCGGAACCTAAATCCTTCGGCGAAGGTCGGACCCATGGATCATACCAGCCAACGGTCAAGGCACCCACAAGCCATGAAATATTATGCGAGCACAACCAGGTTCCGTCCCACGACCCGAAGCGCACCGCGCTTCCGTAACATAGTCCGCGCCTTTACACTCATTGAGCTGCTGGTCGTGATTGCCGTGACGGCCATTCTGATCACCGTCATCTTTCGACCGCTCGTCAGCAGCTACGACCTGACCAGCCGCGCGACTACGCAGATACAGAGCCAGTCGTCCGCCCGGTCCGCGATGCAGCAGATCACCTCGCTGCTCGGAAATGCCGCGTACGTTTTCGACAACTCAGGTCTGAGCACTCCCGGCAGCGCTTCCACGAACACCAGTCTTAACATTTGGCTGCGGAACGATCTCGGCCAGCCGATCGTCGTCTCCTCCCGCTTCGCTATGGTCGAGTACGTTCCCGCTGCGAACCAGTTGGAACAGGTTGCGGACAGTCAATTGGGCGCGCCTATCGATCCGACGACGGGCGAGCCGATCTACGATACCTACGCGACTGCGGGCCAAAGGGGCATCGCGCTTCCGGTGCTCCCGGGGCGGGTTCTCGGCAGAATTTTTGTCGCCGCGCTCGACAATACGTCCATCGCGGACGCCCATACGCCAAATCTAACCTTCAATCCTTATGATAAGCCCAACACGCCCAGCGGCAAATGGAGCGGCATGCCCGCGAAGCCGTATGCGAACAGGTTCGAAGACCCCTTTACGGTTTCTACGACCGCTGATAACCGGTTTACGGTCTGGAACGCCGAGGCTCCGATCTACATTGTCGATCCAACGGGCAATACGAAGAACTACGTACCCAACCTGCGGCTCTTCCACATCAAGGACAGCGCGGGCGCGGTCCACGATGTGCTCGCGGACTACATGAACCCGACGACTCGGGCCAGCATGGGACTGCACCTGGTGCTTCACGATCCGAACTTCTTCTACGACGCTCAGCTTGCGGGCGACGGAACCACGCTATGGGCCGCTCCGGGCTGGATCGACGTAAATGGCGACGGCAAGGTCGAGGTCTGGGAGAATTGGCGGGCGACCGCGACCAACCTGCTCGGCAATACGCGCAAGATTGATGCGATTGCACTGGACCGTGACTCGAACTCCAACAATATCCTGTATTTCAACAGCGCCGGAACGCTCGTCAATTCTCCCACGCTGGG
>JAYTEU010000533.1:0-2503 GCA_043734985.1 Chthonomonadaceae bacterium | reverse complement strand
CCCGACCCCTACTACGACGGCGGCTTCGAGGGCGTCTACCGCCTGGTAGAAGCAGCGTCAGACGGCCTGCTCGCCACGATCCGAAAGGAACATGACATTTGAGCGAGACCTGATACCCTCTCCCGACGCCCTACTGCCGACTGCCGACTGCCGACTGCCGACTGCCGATTGCCGACTGCCGACTGCCGACTGCCCAACCCCCGGTTGACAACTCCGCCCCTCCAGAGTAAACTACCGCCAGTATGAACCTCACCACCCCGATGCCCCATTTTAAGACGACCGCCTTCGAGGGGCCGCTCGACCTGCTGCTGCATCTGATCCGCGCGAACCAGGTGGACATCTCGGACATCCCCATCGCCGAGATCACGCAGCAGTATCTCGCGATGATGGACCTATTCGAGGAGCTGGATCTACAGGTCGCCGGGGAGTACGTCCTGCTGGCGGCCACCCTTATCGAGATCAAGTCGCGCATGCTGCTTCCGCAGGCGCCGCCCCAGGCCGGCGACGAACCGGACGAGGATCCTCGCGCGGAGCTTGTGGCCCGCCTGCGCGAATACCAGCTTTATCAGGGGACGGTCGATACCCTGCGCGCATGGGAGGATTTCCGCAGAACGCTCTACTTTCGGGGCGCGGCGGAGGACACGGACGACTACGTGCTGCCCGTGCGCGAGGGCGAGGCCACGCCGATCCAGCTCTACCGGGCGATCCACCGGCTGCTGTCCGAGGCCGGCGTGGACGAGAAGCCCGTTACGGCCGTCATTCCGCGCCGCCGACTGAGCCTGCGCCTGAAGATGGCCGAGATACTGCGCAGGGTGAATGCCGCGGGTTCCGTCGGGCTGGAGTTCGAAGCCCTGTTCGTGCTTCCCTGCCCGCGATACGATATCGTCCTCACGTTTTTGGCGATGCTGGAGCTGCTGCGCATACTGCGGGTCCGAGTTACGCAGAAGGGACTCTACGGCGGGATCCTCCTGTTCAGCGTGCCGGTGGCGGAAAGCGCGGTGGCCGCATCGTGATTGCCGCTCTGGAGTGCCTGCTTTTTGTCTCCGGCGAGCCGGTTTCCCTAACCGAGCTGGCCCGCGCCCTGCAGTCCGACGAGATCGCCGTGGAGGGCGCGCTTCGAGATCTCCAGATCACGCTGACGGAGCGAAACAGCGGGCTGCAGCTCATAAGGATCGCGGGGGGCTGGCAGCTTTCGACGCGGCCCGAACATGCGGAAACGGTGGCGCAACTGCTGTCGCGCGGCGCGAACAAGCTTTCGCGCGCCGCCATGGAGACGCTCGCCATCGTAGCCTATCGCCAGCCGATCACCGCGCCCGAGATAGAGGCAGTGCGCGGTGTATCGTCTTCGGGAGTGCTGAAGACGCTGCTGGAGCGCCGCCTTGTCCAGGAGGTCGGCCGCAAGGAGACGCTGGGCCGCCCGATCCTCTACGCCACCACGCCGGATTTCCTTCACTATTTCGGCATCGCCGACCTGTCGCAGCTTCCGATACTCGAAGCCGACTCCGCCGCGCCTCCCGCCGTAGATGCCCAGGATGTATCGGATGGCCGCATCGCCTCCCCTGAAGAGGCCGGAGATTGAAATTCCCCGGCAGGAAAGAGAGCCGTCCAGAGAACGGCGTGACAACGGGAGTCGAGTGCGTCTGAAGGACGCTTGCTTTTTGTTGACGGGGGTTTTCAACCTCCGGCAGTCGTACTAAGCGCTCAATCTCTTCAGACATAACAGACCATTGACCGCGCGATGTTCTGCCGACGCCTTCCGCCTAAACAGTCAGGACTGATATGTCGAACCGACCCTTGCCTGCTCCCATCGCCTTTATTGAGCTAGTCGATCGGTGCGAAGCCCAGATGGATCTGTCCGTCTGCAGCGGCTGCGATGCCTGCGGTCTGCGCTGCGCCGCCGGGGTGCCCGCCTCAGAGGACGAGTGGGAGGCGCTTCAGGAGTATATCGGTGGGTTGGACGAGCAGCGGCGCGAGCATTTGACGCGCGTAGAGCAGCAGGACAAATCGGTCGATCTGGGGGACGGAGTGACGGTTCAGATGTGCCGATACCGCGATATGGACGCGAACCGGTGCGTGGTCTACCCGGCGCGGCCCCTCGTCTGCCGCCTGCTTGGCCACGTGGAGTGGATGCCCTGCCCGATCGAGAAAGTGACTCGCATCGTCCACACGCCCGATGCCCTGAAGCTGATGGGCGAGTACAGCCAACTGGAGCGCAGGACCTTCGAAGAGTGGGAACTCCAGCCGGAACCGTGACAGGACCATGGCCCCCAAAGCCCATTCAGCAGGATTGGTGAAAGGCGACCCAGGCCACCAATAGTACGCGCCTCCCGGTAGAACCGAACGATCACCCACTCACCCATTCACATCATCACCCGCTCATCTCTCTGTAGCTGCCGGCGGGATTCCTTCCCACTGAAGCCACGGATCCACCATGCTCTCCCACTTTTGCGAACCATGGTCCACGTGCGTGAGGCGGAAAAACACCGCGTAGCGAACGTGAGGC
>JAYTEU010000532.1:0-2084 GCA_043734985.1 Chthonomonadaceae bacterium | reverse complement strand
CTTATCGCGCTGGCCGTCCGGCGTGGTGGTATCGGGAGCGGAGAGCAGGACATCGATCTCCTTCTGTCGTAGGAACTTGGGAAGACGCTCCTCCTGCTTGATTGTAAAGATGCCGACCGTGGGATCGTTTTCCAGAAAGGCCTGTTTCTTTGCCCAGCGGGAGAAAGCGCGCAGCGACGCCAGTTTGCGGGCCAGCGACGCGCGCTTATAGTCGTCCTGCTGAAGCCCGACAAGAAAGGCCCGGGCATGCGTTCGCTCGACCTTGTAGAGCGTGCCCGGGCCAAGATTGGGATGCATCTCGACATACCCCAGAAACTGCGCGATATCCGCGCGGTAGGCCTTCACCGTATGGTCCGACGAGTTTTTCGCGAGTTTGAGGAACTGGAGAAAACCCTCAAGGATATCGTTGAAGGCGGCGCAAAGGCCCGGCTCGACCGGCGGTTTTCGCGACGGGCCTGCCGCCTCAACGTCGAGGTCGAGTTCAAGAGTGTCAGGTTCCGTCGGCTCGGCCATCCAGCCTCCTTGGGCTC
Organism: Chthonomonadaceae bacterium; assembly: GCA_043734985.1. Taxonomy (GTDB): domain Bacteria; phylum Armatimonadota; class Chthonomonadetes; order Chthonomonadales; family Chthonomonadaceae; genus DATGJU01. Next base: position 1,554 of record JAYTEU010000532.1, on the reverse strand, counting down.
AGGCCGCCTTGAGATCGTTCAGGGAGACCAGTACGGTGTAGCGCAGGTTGAAGTTGCGCTCATTCGGCGTGAGGCGGTTGCGGGCCTCATCGGAGAGGCCGTCCAGCCACTTGTTCTTCATCTGCTCCTGCATCTCGATGTGGCGCACCGCAATGGGCTCCGCCAGCGTCGATTGGTCCACCTCAATCGCCACTTCGTTGGTAGCGTAGACCTTCTGAATTACGCCGACCAGCCCGCGAAAGTGGTTATGGAACATCCCCGATTTCGCGTCCTCCGGCGTCGCCTCGCGGTCCGCGATTCGCACCCTGTCGCCCTCTTTGAATTTGTCCGCCATTCGTCAGGTTCTCCCTACAACGCGTTGAAGTTTGTATTCTATTATACCTCAGATCGCATGCCCGCATCCGGAAATCGACGGCAGTCGATAGCGGTCGATAGCAGAAAGTAGTCGAAAGTCGAAAGTCGTCGAAAGCAGAATGCAGTCGACGGAATGAACCCGGATTATTCACGTACAGATCAAATCGCTTGCACTATGCCTCGAAAGTCGAGATCAATATCGGCTTCATGAATAATCCGGGTGAATTCCTTCGCTCACCCGCAACCGAGTACCCGGCCTGCGTCCCCGTGTCCCTGCGGGACACAAATGCGTCCGACGTAGGGCTGTAAAGAGATTGACGATCGTCGATCACCGGAACTGCACAAGGAAATCGATGCTGGATGTGCAAACATTGACAGCGCGCCACTACGCTTGCGATTAATAGCGCTGATTAGGACTCCGTATGCCAAACACAAGCATATTGCCAACCGCATTTGCTCCCCGAGACCTCCAGTCGGTCATGGCGCTGCTTCGAACCTGCCTGCCGTTGGAGCCGATCACGGTCGAAAGCTTTACCCGGCGCGTTCTGCTCGACCCGAACTTCGATCCAACAGGCGCCCTCGTACTTCGCGGCACGGAGGGCGATGCGATCGGCTTTGTGCTGGCCATGGCGATCGACGGAAACAAGTCGCGCCCCTCATCGGAAGGTGGCCGTGGCTGGATCACGCTCTTCGCGGTCTCTCCCGGCGCGCGGAGGCAGGGACTCGGGAGTAGGTTGTTCGAAGCTGCGGAGAGCTATCTGGCGGGAAGGGGCTGTACTTCGGTTTGGATCGCACCCTATGGGCCAGGCTACTGGATCCCCGGCGTCGACGAAGCCGCCTATCCCGAGGCCGTCTCGTGGCTGCCCCGACGAGGCTATGCGGTCGTCACCCGGCCGCTCGCCATGGAAGTCGCCCTCGGCGCGGATTGGAGCGCGCCCGCGAAAGCTGCCGCAGCCTTCGCTCGACTGAGCCGCCAAGGCATCGACCTGCTCGCCTTCGCGCCCGAACATACCTTGCCGATCCTCGAATTCCTAAGAAAGGAGTTCACGGGCGATTGGGTAACTACGGCGCGCGAAACAATGCGAGACATCCTCGCCGGTCACCGATCCTGCAATTCGATCTGGTCTGCCATGCGCGGCGGAGAGTGCATCGCGTTCGCTCAGTTCGATGGGGAGCGGTTCGGACCTATCGGCGTGGCCG
>JAYTEU010000531.1:0-2313 GCA_043734985.1 Chthonomonadaceae bacterium | reverse complement strand
CCTGCGCGGATTTCCCCATTGCGCCGAGTAACAGGAAGAGGCCGATGATCGTCGCGCTGCTGCCCGTGATTGCAGACGATTGACTTGGCCACTCGCCCTGGAACACCGACTGGTACAACGTCGACCCGGCCCAGTGATGCAAGAAGAACGCGCCGGTCACGATGCCAATGTCGCAGCCTCGGTAAGTCGCATAAATGCGAATGGAACTCCTGACAGGCTCGGGCCTTTCATGGAAAAACGCGACCAGCAGCGTGGAGGTCACGCAGATGATTTCCCATCCGCCAATCAGCAGATCGACGGACCCGGCCGCGAAAACCAAAAGGGAGCCAAAGGCGAAGAGGTGCAAGAGCAGGAAAAAGCGAAAGAAACCTCGGTCGCGATGAAGATATCTACGGGAAAAAACAGCGATTAACCCCGCCAGCACGACCGTCAAGCCAACGATGGGGAGAGACAACCGGTCGGCGAAGAGCGCCAATGGAATCTGAAATTCGTGCACCGCGAACCAGTTGCCGCTTCCAGCGCTGACGGATGTCAAGCCAGCGGACCACATGGACCAGATGAGGCCGATGAGCATCAGGAAGGCAAACCCATAGGTGGCGTATGCGAATCGCGCGATGGTCTTCTCCGCCGGAGTAATGCCAACAAGCCAGAGCATTCCCATGCCCAGGAATAGGCACCCCGGAGACAGAACTAGAAGCACCAGGAAGATTTGTGGGGTGAACGCCGCGGGCAAGGGCAGAATCCTTACAGTCTTGCCGCAGGCGAGATGTGGGCAATCGGAAGATGTTCGATCTTGCCTCGAAACCAATCCGCGGATGAAGGGGCACACGGAAGCGCTTCGAGCGTCGGGCTCAGCTTCTCGAATATCTGGCCCCGGCGTATCCGCACTTCTCCCGTATCGGGATCAATCGTGGCAAGGCGGATCCACTGATTTTCCAGGAACTCCGATAGCCCGGGATTCGCTGACATTACTTTCATGACTCGCTCCGGCGTGGTTTCCACGACAAACAGGATTCGCACCGGTTCATGAACCTCGACCATCTGCCAGGGTAGGCCGGTCCTCAAATCGCTGGCGTGGCCGTTCATCACGCCGATCAATCCGGTTACGTTGTGAGGCAACTTGGTGCCGCAGCCATAGCGTTCATTGTCGACAAAGGAGAAGTAGTATTCCAGGCTGATTCCGGCGCACACCGGTACCACCGCGCCCAGCAGCCGGGCCAAGGCGTCGTCCGCTGCGTCCAGCGCAGCGTCATAGGAAACCAGGAACGCCCGGCGATCCAGGAAGAGGCTGCGAGTCAACTCCCGCCGTCCCACAATACAAACCGCGTTGGTCGCATGCCCATACTCCGGACGCGGTTCTGAAAGACGCTCGGCACGGTCCTGAACGTGACGGAGTGCCCGGCGCGGGCCTCCGTGAGCGGATGCGGCTTCAAACCGGCGCACGCGTTCCTGAGCGTCTAACGCGCGGGCTGTGTCGAGGACGGCGCGGAGCCTGGATAGTTCGGCGCGATGGCCTTCAGGTACGCGTTCCACATCGAAGAGCGTGATGTCGGCATTGCAGGTGTCGTGATAGCCACCAACGAACCACGTGTCCCTGGGAATATCAATGCCGCGCGCGCGTAACCCTTCGCGGACCTCCGGACAATTCGCCATCGCCGCAAAAACACGACCATTCGGCCCGCCACGACCTCCGCCACACGCCCCGCAATCATGGGCCGACTCGTGCGGATTGTTGAGGCTGGTGGACCCGTGACCCAGAATCACAACGAGTCGTGCAAATCTGTCGAGTACGCCCGCGTTTCCCAGGGTGCCGGCGACGCGATCGATCATTTCTTGAAGCGCAAAGCCCGGTAGCAGCCCGCTCGATAGCGGGTCAGTCTCAGTTTCGGATCGTGCAAAAGCCAACTCGGTCGATGGCTGAGGGATCAAGCTCCTGTGTAGCGCCTTCTCCAATCGCCCATAGCGGCCTGGTGCCAGCACCCGCGTTACCAGCGGGACGAGCGACAACGGCCATAACACGGTGGTGCTCACCCACCCGCGCAGCAGAGTGCGGGAGGAGATGAACGTGTGGCGGGCCAGGCGGGCCCAAGTCCGCCGCCGGCGGATTCTGCGTTCATGGAGATGCGAGTGTTGGTTGACCGGCCGTTCCCGAACGGAATGTTGGGGCTTGATGACCACCGGGCACAGCGCCGCCGCATGGGAGTCGTCAATGCCGGCGTAATACATGGCAACTCCGAAGAATCCCGCGGTTCCGTGCGTCTTCACGTCCGGCGCCACCTCTTCCAAGTGCCGGCGCATCGACTCTTCGCGTTC
>JAYTEU010000530.1:0-2274 GCA_043734985.1 Chthonomonadaceae bacterium | reverse complement strand
GCCTCAAAAAACTCCGCTGCCTCCGTCTCCTTCGCCGGCTGAGCGCCTGCGATCCCTGCTGTCGCGCAAAGATAAAATGAAAGAACCATCAATCGAAGTATTCTCAATGGAACTAGTCCACGTAATCCTCGGATGAACGAATACATGAGAACTTTACCTCGCGCAAAGACGCAAAGACTTAAAGAAATGCCAAAGAGAAAGAACTATCAAGGAGTGAGCCCATTGACCAGGCGAGTAATGCCGTCGCGAATTAGGATTTCTCCGAAATTGATAAGCAAACCAATCTTCAAATCCGTGAGTCTCAAGTAGGTTAGCACTTGTTTCTTGTGGACGGGAACGACCTTCTCGACGGATTTGAGTTCGATTATCACGCAATCGTTGACGATCATGTCGGCGACAAACCCGTTGTCGAAGGTCTTTCCATCGTACACAACAGGAATTATGACCTGAGTTGCGACACAAAGACCTCGCTTTTGCAGTTCATATGAAAGGATGCGTTCATACACCGACTCGAGTAATCCCGGTCCCAATTCCGTGTGGATATGGAAAGCCGCATCTACGATTTTCGTTGCAATCTCATTCTCCCGCATATCCCAGCCTCTTTTGTCCTTACGCATTTCTTTGCGTCTTTGCGTCTTTGCGCGAGGCCAATCCTCTAAACGTCGTGGCCATGATCGTTGTCGGCGGTTTGGTAGTGCAGGGCGAGGAGGTCGGCGCCGAAGTCTCCTTTGAAGTCGCGCCATACGGAGTGGATGTGATTCGCGTTGTTCTGGGTGCAGTCGTACTCAATCAGGATGGTCGCGCTCTGGATACGGTAGTAGTGGCCCTGGCCTTTTTCCATGCCGCCCATCCAGGCGAACTTCAGGCTCTCCATACCGGCCTTGTGGATCGCATCCAGCCGCTGTTTGGCGATGTCGGACGCCTGCACGTTTGCGTACTCCTGCACGAGCGTCATGAGAAGACCCTGCTGCTCCTTGTCGAGGCGGCCGTAGGGGATGCCTTTGTCTTCGAGGATCGCAGCCTTGCGGGCTGCGGCCGTCACGATATCGTTCGGCGCGGTTTCGCTGATGATTGCCGACGCGCGCTGGTCCGGCGTAAGCGACTTGACGAGCGCCCGGCCCAGATCCTCTTCCGCCTTGAGGACGCGCGTGCGCTGCTGCGGCCCTGAGCGGACTTCGGCGGGGTTGCTGCCTAGGAATTGCGGGCTGCTGGCGATCACTTTGCCCTTGATAACGGTCCAGTGGAGCGACACGTGATGGCCCTCATAGCGCCAGCCCCAGGTTCCCGTCTGGTCCGGATCGCCGAATACCGCGAAGTAGTAGAGGTCGGGGTCGCGGGTCGGTCCGCTGCCCTTCTCCATCTCCTTGAGGACGAGTTCGAGCTGCCGTATCGCCTCGATCTTGCGATAGCCCGACTTGCTGAGGCTGACCGACAGCAGCGCGTGCGCGGATTTCCGCTGCTCCGGCATCATCGCCTTATAGTGAAGGCCCTTGCGCTCCATGGGAACGTAGTGCCAGTTCAGCCGCTCGTCCGAGTTGAAGGGGAGCTGCGCCTTCGCCTTCTGCTCGGCGTCGAGCATGGCCAGAAACGCCAGTGCTGCCTGGGACATCGTCGGTTTCTTCTGGCCGGCGGTTGCCTTCTCGCCAAGCACGGCGGTAGCGGCAAGCGTACTGCCGACGATCAATTCGCGTCGATTCAACATGGGATCTCCTTCGCGCCGAATGGGTGTATTAATTGGATGGCTGTGGTAATTCTTGAAACGGATAGACAGTGTTCAAGAAGCGCCCCCCGATTCCGGGGGAGTTGTTACGCAATACGCCAGCGGGTTCCCCAAAACCAGGTGCCCGCGCGCGGGTGGAGGGTTGGGGGATATTCCACGCTTGATGGACACTTTCTTAGGGCTGTTGGATCGGTTCAGCGCATGACTTCTTTCCAGTGGGACGGCGTGGGCATAGGCTTGTAGGCGATATTCAGGTCGGGTGTCGGCAGCTTTACATCGCCGCGGAAGTGGCTCTCCACGCCATAGGCCAGGATACCCGTCGTAAGGTAGGTGCGCTCGCTGCGCGCGGTGGACCGCCCGGAAAGGTACATCTCTTCCAGCGCGCGGACCGTGGCGGAGAAGTGTTTCAGCCGCGGTACGGGGTCCAGGAAATAGGATGCGGCGACGATCTCGCCGCCGGTAGGGCGATAGGCGAACGCGAACTCCTGCGAGTAGCCGTTCGCCATCAGCACCGACATCCGCTGGCCGTCGCGGTATTCGATCTCGAACGCGTG
>JAYTEU010000529.1:0-7576 GCA_043734985.1 Chthonomonadaceae bacterium | reverse complement strand
ACATCCGCGAAGAGGCCGAGTACGGAGGTCTGCGCATTACCCTCACCGCGAAGCTAGGGACGGCGGAGATACCGGTGCAGGTGGATGTGGGCTTCGGCGACGCGATCACGCCCGCGCCCGTAGAAGTCGAGTTTCCCACGCTTTTGGATATGCCTGCGCCGCGTTTGCACGCCTATCCAAAGGAGACGGTCGTCGCGGAGAAGTTCGAGGCAATGGTGTCGTTGCAACTCGGGAACAGCCGTATGAAGGATTTCTTCGACGTATGGACGCTTGCGCGGGCATTCCCGTTCGATGGTGCAACATTGTCGCAAGCGTTAGAAGCAACCTTCGCTCGGCGCAGAACTTCACTTCCTACGCAGCCGCCATTGGCCCTGACGAGCGCATTCGGGGAGGACGCCGCCAAGCAGATGCAGTGGAAGGCTTTCCGTCGTCGGTTGGCCGATCCCGCGATTCCGGACTTGGGAGTTGTCATCGGGTTTCTCGCGGGCTTCTTGCAGCCTCTCCTCGATGCCGTGTCTCGCCGGCAATCCTTTACCGCGATGTGGCTCCCAGATGGCGGTTGGCAGATAGAGAAGTAGCATGGTGTTTGTATCGGGGGGCAGAAGCAAGGATTCGGACACTCCCAGCACGGATCCAACCTGCCGGCCAGAATTCGAATCGTGCTTACAGCGACGCATTCACGTCCGGAGGCGGGTACCCCCTGGGTGCGGCCGCAGGCCTTGATGCCGGGGCTTTTATAGCCCCGGTGCGCGCTCAGCCGGCGTATTCGCCCGTAAATCCCGTCAAATGCGCCACTACCGCGCGGACCGGGACCGTCTTGCCGACAAGGGATTCCGGCGAGCGCGTGCCGCCTTCGGGCAGGGTGAAGTTGACCGCCTTCAGGGTGCGCGTGTAGCCCGTCAGGCGGGTGGCGTCCCGCTGGCTGGGTCCCTCGACGAGCACCTCGAACACATCGCCGACCTTCGAGCGGTTGATCTCGATGGTGATGCCGTTCTGGAGGGCGATCAGCTCGCCCAGGCGCTCGATCTTGACGTGCTGTGGAAGCTGGTCTTCCCGGAGCGCCGCCTTGGTGTTGGGGCGCGGGCTGTAGGCGAACATAAACGCCGAGTCGAAGCGCGTCTGCTCCACAAATCGCAGCGTGTTTTGAAACTGCGCGTCGGTCTCGCCCGGATAGCCCAGCATGATATCCGTCGTGATGGCGATACCGGGGACGCGCGCGCGCAGTTTGTCTACAATCGCCTGGAACTCGGCGACCGTGTAGCCGCGATGCATCTCCGCCAGCAGTTCGTCATCGGCGACCTGAAGCGGCAGGTGGACGTGCTCGCACACTTTGTCCAGGCGGCCGAGGGTATCGATCAGGTCGTCGGTAAAGTCGCGCGGGTAGGGCGAGGTAAAGCGGATGCGCGCCAGCCCCCGAATCGCCGCGATCCGGTCGAGCAGGTCGCAGAAGGGCACGCGCCCCTCCGCCATATTCTTTCCGTAGGAGTTGACGGTCTGGCCCAGCAGGGTCACCTCCTTCGTGCCCCGGCTCGCAAGCCCCTCGATCTCCTCGATTATCTCCACCGTCGGGCGGCTCCGCTCCCGGCCGCGCGTATAGGGCACGATGCAGAAGGTGCAGAACTTATCGCAGCCGTACATGATCGGCACATGCGCCTTCAGTTTCGCTGCCCGCTCGGTCTTGCGCAGAGGCACGTCGGTCACGATAGCGCCTTTGCGCGCCGGAAGCTCCAGCGCGGTGAGCGCGGCAAGGTGCGTACGCTTGAATCTGGGCTGCTCGATCAGCGCCTCCCGCTCGACGCGGCCGTTTGCGCGGATCTGCGTTATCAAATTCGGAAGCGATGCGATATTTCCCGTGCCGACCACCAGGTCCACGTGCGGGGCGCGCCTGCGGATCTCCTGGCTCTCCACCTGCGCCATGCAGCCGCACACCCCGATGATCATTCCCGGCCGGTCGCGCTTCATCTCCTTCAGCTTGCCGAGCTCGCTCCAGACCTTCTCCTCCGGCTTGGCGCGCACGGAGCAGGTGTTCAGCAGCACGACATCCGCCTTCTCGGCGTTTTTCGTTTCGCGGTAGCCGATCTGCTCCATGTAGAGGCTCATCTGCTCGGAGTCCTCTTCGTTCATCTGGCAGCCCCAGGTCATTACATGGTAGGCCAGGCCCTCTTCGATTATTGTATCCGCCATCGTCTTGATCCTAAAGAAAATACGCCTGATTTGGTTTGCGATCGCCGCCCGGCGAGGAACTATTCAGGCTAAAATAGAAGTAATGGTATCCAGGCAAGCAGGGTTTAGAGGACGTGTTTCGATGCAAAGTCTACGTCGCAAAAACCGCGATGCAAGAATGTAGTATAGCAGAAGAACATCGAGGCGACACGCCGCATCCTAACCGGTTGCCGTTTCGGTCGAAATACGGTACACTACTGATGAGCGGTGCTGTTCCATTAGACAAGGTTCGATGCCAATCCGCTATCTTAGCTTGCCAAGCCTTGGCCGTTTCATTTCCCACGCGCACCTAACGAGAGGGCCGGGAACACCGGGCAGCCGAGAGGCGTGTAACCATAGACGCCACTGTACGCCCGGTCGGCGTTGTGCAGCGCGTCACAATACGCATCCGATTTCAACAGGAGACATCACCCAAATGAAGAAGATCACCGCACTTTTCTCCGCCCTGGCCCTCATCGCCAGCGTCGCTTCCATCGCCGGACCGGGCAAAGATAAAAAGCCCGCCAAGACCATCGATGTATGGACGTGCCCCATCGCGGGCAAGGCCGTGACGGACCACACCGCCAAGGGCGTCGCCTTCAAGGGCAAGACCGCCAACTACAATGTCCATTTCTGCTGCGGCGGCTGCCCCGAAGAGTTCGCGAAGCTTAGCCCGAAGGACAAGGAAGCCAAGATCGCCGCAGCTCTGAAGAAGGAAGCTCCCGCCAAAAAGGGCTAACCGTTTCCAGGTTTCCATGATCTCTGTGGGAGCGGCACGCGATTTGGTGCGCCGTTCCCCGATCTCATCTCCAATTCGCCGGGTTCTCCTGGCGGCTCTCGCACCGCAAAAACGTGCAAGGGCACTCTCACCTGGCAAGCCTGTTCGCCCTACATGCCGAAATACCTGTTTACCTTTCAGAAGACCGAGACAGTGCGCTGGCTGGGTCACCTCGACATTCTTCGAACCTTTGAACGCGCGATCCGCCGCGCGGCGCTGCCCATCGCCTTCTCCACCGGTTTCAATCCGCGCGAACGCATCTCCTTCGCCTCGGCGCTCAGCACGGGCGTTACGGGCGCTGCCGAGCCTGCCATCATCGAGCTTACCGAGCCCGTCGATGCGGATGAGATCATGAATCGCCTGAACGCCGCGCTGCCGCCCGCCATCCAGATCGGTCCCTGCGTAGAGATACCGGACGCCGGCTCGCGCGACGTCCTCAATGCGTTCGGCCGCGCGGATTTCGAAGTTACCTGCGCCGTTGACCCAGAGATAGAGACGCCCCGGATCGCCGCAGCCGTCTGCAGCCTGCTCTCGCAGCCGCAGATCACCATCACGCGCGAGAGAGAGGGCCGATCCAAGTCGGTCGATCTGCGACCGCTCCTCTACCATCTTGCGCTATCGAAAGATCGCCCCGCCCCCGACCGGATACTCCTTGAGATGACGCTCGCCGTTGGCGAGCAGGGAAACGCCAAGGCCGGAGAGGTAGTCGCGGCGCTCGAATCTTACCTGCCCGGCATCACGTTGCGCCGAGCCCATCGCGTACGCCTGATCCGGGCCGAAGCCGGAAACCAAATATCGAATGAACAAGTATCCGATGATCCCGGTCACCTGATACCTAACACCTAACACCTAACACCCAAAAATGGCCGGCACAAACACGGAACGTAAATTCCCCGGCCGGACCATCAGAAAGGAGGTGACTCATTATGGCCAAAGAGATCATTGTCAATGTAGGCGACCGAGAGACGCGCATCGCCGTTATCGAAGAAACCAAGCTTGTCGAGCTGCACATAGAGCGAGCTGAGCGGGTCGTCGGAAGTCTGTACAAGTGCCGGGTCGCCAACGTGCTCGCCGGAATGGACGCCGCCTTTGTGGATATCGGTCTTGAGCGCAACGCTTTTCTCTACGTGGGCGACGTGCTCCCTACCGGCGACGACAGCAGCACTTCCGAGGGCGACAGTTCCCGTAAGGGAAACGGCAAGCCGAGATATGGGCGCGACAACCGTGGACGTTCCGAAGAGACGGGTACGCCGTCCGCGGCGGGCGGCGAGCTTAAGGAACGATCCGATAACGCGAAATTGCAGGCAGGCGAAGCGGATTCGCAGCCCGACGATCGTGGGCTGGACGGGCCGGAGTCATTGATGGCGGCCGATAGCGATCACCACTCTGAACTGCTCGACGATATCGACACGGATGAGGACGACGACGAAGACGACGAAGACGGTGCGGGAACCTCGGAAGGCGATGCCGGCGCGGCGGCCGGACGCCGCTCGCGGCCCGGATACCGGCGCTCGGCTCTACGCAATCAGCGCATCCGCGACGTCCTGAAGGTCGGTGAAGAGCGCCTGGTACAGGTCATCAAGGGGCCGCGAAGCACCAAAGGCGCGCGTGTATCGACGCGGATCTCGCTGCCCGGGCGGTACCTTGTCCTCATGCCGGAGGCGGACAACCTGGGCGTCTCCAGGAAGATCGAAGACCCCAAGGAGCGCGATCGCCTGAAGAAGATCGGCGACAAGCTCCGCGTGCCGGGCTTCGGGCTTATCATCCGCACGGAGGCCGAGGAGCAGACCGAACAGGAGCTCAAAGGCGACATGGACTTCCTCCTGCAGACGTGGCGGCAGGTGCTGGAGACTACCAAAAAGGTAAAGGCCCCGGCGCTGGTACAGCAGGATCTCACGCTGCTCTACAAGACAATCCGGGACGTTTTCGGTTCGGACGTCCAGAAATTGATGGTAGATGATCCCGCCGAATACGAGAAGGCCAACGAGCTTCTGGATCGCCTCTCGCCCAAGCTGAAGGGACGCATCCACCTCTACGACGGTGTCAAGCCGATCTTCGAGGAGTACGGGCTGGAGGCTGAGCTGGACCGCCTTATGCGGCGCAAGGTCTTCCTGAAATCCGGCGGCTCGCTGGTGATCGATGAGACCGAGGCGCTGACCGTGATCGACGTCAACACGAGCAAATACACCGGCGGCAGCAGTCTCAACGAGACGATCGTGAAGACCAACCTCGACGCGGCGGCCGAGATCGCGCGCCAGCTACGCCTGCGGGATATCGGTGGCATCATCGTGATCGACTTCATCGACATGAACAACCCTCGGGACAAACAGTCGGTGGTGAAAGCGCTGGAGCTGGCACTGAAGAAGGACAGGTCTCGCACCAAGATCTCCAACATTAGCCCGCTTGGCCTCGTCGAGATGACGCGTAAACGCACCGGCGAAACGCTCACGGGCTTCATGACCGACGACTGCCCCTACTGCAAAGGTCGCGGCCATCTCGCCTCTGCTGAAAGCGTCAGCCTGGTTGTGGAGCGTGACCTGCGCAAACAGGTGAACGACCCGAAGAACGCCCGGAAGGACGCGCTCCTGATAACGTGTCATCCGGAGGTCGCGGAGCTGCTGATCGGACCGGACGGCGGTACGGTCGCAGAAATGGAGCGCCAGCTCCAGCGCGCGCTCTTCATTCGGTCCGACCACGACGCACACATCGAGAAGTTCAGCATCGAGGCGGGCGATATCGTCGAACTGGAAAAATCGCGCCACGCCTGCCGACGCGCCCAGGTGGTCGAGTGCCGCATCACCCGCTCGCAGTTGAAAGAAGCCGGCAAGTGCATCGGCTGGGCCGACGGCTATTTGGTGGACTTGGACGATGGCGCGAAGTATATCGGCCAGCGCGCCAAGGTCCGTATTCTGGACGCCCGCCGGTCTTTTGCAACCGCGCAGGTAATGCCGGGAACCAACCGGCCTGAGTAGGGATCTTTACCTCGCGCAAAGGCGCCAAGGCGTAAAGAAACGCAAAGAGAATGGAAAGCCGGGCGCACCGCGTATTTGCGGTGCGCCCGGCTTTCGCGGATTGCGTATTGAGTCTGCGCAGGCGGACATTTTGCAGTCACCAGGCGAGGAATTTATTTCCACGCCATAAACGGGATCACCCGACCCAAATCCTCCATCTACATCTCAAAATCGACATATTTACTAACCGGTTTTGAGATTGAGCTGGAGGATTCAGACCGATCTCTCGTCTTCAGCGCAGAATGGGGCGCTGCCGATGCTCCCAGATGAAGTCCCGGTCGCACTGGTCGGGTCGAAGGTAGGTGCGAAGCCACGTAACGCGCATCGGAGCCTCCGAAAACGCTGCCAGCGTCGGGAACGACCGCCGCATCCCGGCCGAGAGCACCTTTGTGGAATAAGGTTCCTGCCCGCCGATGCGCCCTTGGCCCGGCCTGCTGATGGGCACGAGTGGATCGACGCCGCTCGTGACAGGCTCCGCGATATAGATAAGCGCCGTGAACGGCCGGGCGGTCGCTGAGGTCAGCCGCATCGGATAGATCGGGTGCGCGGCGCTGAAGGTAAGCTTTAGTGGGGTTAAAGTCCCGGACTTAAGGCCTTTTGCGCTGTCGTGCAGGCGTATCTTGCTGGCCACGAACGTCCAGCCATCCGCGATATAGGCTCTCATCGGCGCTTCGGCCTTTGGCGGCAGATGGTAGTGGTTTTCGGCGAGCCAGCGCATGAGCGCGCGGCCATCGGTCGCCGACAGAACGCTTACATCGTAATCGCCGACCGTCTTACGCTCCAGCACCACGACGCCCGCAGCCTCCGACGCCGATTTTGCGCTGAAGGCCATGCGGCCGGCCGGTGCAGGCGGCACAGGCTCCACCAGGCGCGCCAATTCGTGGAACGGCGCTCCTTTCAGCACCTCTACCCGTGGGCGCGATGGGACCGGCACGACCCATGCGAAATCGCTCGCTTCCCCCGAATAGTTGGGGCTGATAATGAGCTGTTCGACCCCGCGCGAATAGTAAATCAGCGCCTTCTGGTCGGGCTCTAGAATCAGCGACCGTTCGCGCTGCCTCCGCCACGATTCCTCGGTAGGCATGTAACACCCGTCCGCGCCGCCCGCCGTCGGAATCAGCGCTGCCCAGACCCCAAGCGCGGTAATTGCCGCATGTACGCTCTTCACGATTGACCCCCAACCATCGGCTCTTGCCGAGGAAATCCCTTAAGTTGGCAAAAGTTGAGGTTCCCGAAATTCGGCTCGCTCACTTCGGCTCAAGTGGCTCCGGCAAGACAACGTTTCTGGCCAGCTATTTCGGTGACCAGCAACGCAATTCCTTCGAGTCAGTGCATGGCTATCGGTTTGAGGCCGAGGATGTATGGGATGGCAACCAATTGCCGTCGAAGTACTTTCACATGGAAGTCGTAGAGCTCCCACCCGAAACCGAACAATTCGTAGTGTTCCGATTTGGCCTAAACAGCGTCACAATTGTTGACAACGAAATACCATTCACGCACCCGCGAGATTGAATTAACATAGCCATCACGAACGATCAGAACTTCATCACGATGGAACCGGGCAAGCGGGGCGGTCGCCCATACA
>JAYTEU010000528.1:0-6192 GCA_043734985.1 Chthonomonadaceae bacterium | reverse complement strand
AATCGGAAAATCGCCAAAATCGGCGAAAATGCCGGGTCATATTTGCCTCGATTCCGCCTGGAGGCACCTCTCCAGGCATTCTGGAGCGACGTATTTTTTTGCTTAGTCGCAATTAGCGAATACTTTCACAGCCCCTTCACGGCATCGCAGTCGGAAACTATGAGCCAACTCTGAGCCAACTCTTCGTGGCCGCCTAGCAAGTGAATTAATTGTGGCGGTCAGCGCTGGAAAGCCACCCACCACGCCAATAGAATTAATTCTCGCTCTGATCCTGCGCTGAATTACAGATACAAACCGGCCCCGTTTTTGCAGAAAGTGCAGCCAAACGGCCCACTTTCGGCCCACTTTAGACCACTCGCTGCGAGATAGTTCAACTGCTTTAGAGTGAATTGGTGCCTTTGTGTGAGACCCTCCCGTTCCCCTTTGCGTTACTCCGCGTCTCTGCGACTTTGCGTGAGCGGCGTTTCCCTGCCTGCCAACGCCCACCGCGCCCGAGGAAGCGGCATCATGTGGTATAATATCTGTTGCCGTTCCTCCGGAACGGCGCCCTTTGTGCTCGGCAGTGCCCAACCTCGCTGGCGCGGAGAGAAAGCGTGGGAATGCAAGACTCCTGGCCCTGGCGGCATGCGGTAATTGTCGGAGCGTCATCCGGCATGGGCGAGCAAATCGCGGTGCAGCTCGCGCGGAGCGGCTGCCGCGTCGCCCTCGTGGCGCGCCGTGAAGAGGAGCTGCGGCGCATCGCCGACGGCATCAACACTGGCGGCGCCGCGCTTGCGAGCATCCACGTGCACGATGTGCGCGAGTATGAGTGCGTGCCTGCGCTTTTTCAATCCATTGCGCGCGAACTCGGCGGCATGGATCTGATCGTCTACGCGGCGGGCGTTATGCCGAACATCGAAGAGGAGGAGTACTCCTTCGCCAAGGACCGCGAGATGATCGAAGTAAACGTTCTCGGCGCGATCGCCTGGCTGAACGAAGCGGCTCTTCGATTTCAGCGGGCCGGAACCGGCGCCATTGTCGGCATCTCTTCCGTAGCCGGCGAGCGCGGCAGGCGTTCAATGCCCGTCTACTGCACGTCCAAGGCTGCCCTGACAACCTACCTGGAGGCGCTGCGGAATCGCGTAGGAAGGTACGGCGTAAAAGTAGTCACCGTCAAGCCCGGCCCAGTAGATACGCCGATGACACGCGAACTGACGAAGAAGCCGCTGCTCATTCCCGCGGACAAGGCCGCGCAAATGATCCTGACCGCGGCGAAAAAGGGAGCCGGAAACGCGTATATTCCTGGTGTCTGGAGGTGGATATTCCTGATACTTCGCAATATTCCCTCGACGATCTTTAAGAAGATGAATTTCTGACAGCGGATAGGTGATGAGCACACTCGAATTGATAACACGAGAGAATCAATCGCAGCACGTGCGACGACCTCTGCCTCCGCCGATGCCCGCCGACCGGCTGGAGCGCATCGAGGCGTGGGGAATGAACGGCGCGGCGCTCTCGTATGTCTATCGGCCGAGCACGGCGGACGGAATTCAGGAAGTCTTTGAGATAGCGCGGTCGCGAGGTCTTGCAGTCGGCTTGCGGGGGGCGGGGTGCAGCTATGGCGACGCCTCGCTGATCTCAGAAAACATCTGCCTCGACTTGGGCAGGATGGACCGAATCCTTGACTGGGATCCCGCTGCCGGCGTCGTGCAGGTCGAGCCGGGCGTAACGCTCAGACAGCTCTGGCAGCATGTGGTGGGTGACGGCTGGTGGCCGCCGGTCGTTTCCGGCACGATGTTCGTGACTATAGGCGGCGCGGCGGGAATGAACTTCCACGGCAAGAATAACTTCGCGCTGGGACCAGTGGGCGACCACATTCTGGAGTTCGACTTGCTGCTGCCTGCCGGCGAAATGCTTACCTGCAGCCGTGATCGTAACGCGGATCTGTTCTTTGCCGCGATCGGCGGTTTCGGGATGCTGGGGTGCTTTACGCGGATCGCGCTCAAAATGAAGAAGGTCCACAGCGGATTGCTCTCCGTGAAAGCGTTCGCGACCCGTAATTTCGGCCATGTGATTGAGGAGTTCGAAGCCCGGAGCCGCCATGCCGATTACCTCGTAGCCTGGATCGACTGCTTTGCGAGTGGCGATGGCCTGGGGCGCGGGCTGGTGCATGAGGCACGCTATCTGCGCGAAGGCGAAGACCCGTATCCGGCGCAGACCCTGCGCGTCGAAAACCAGGAGCTGCCCGACACTCTCATGGGTGTGCTGCCGAAGTCCATAATGTGGCGCCTGATGCGGCCGTTCTCAAACGATTTCGGAATGAAGCTGATTAACGCTCTGAAATTTTTTCAAGGAAGCACTCTTGGAAACAATAAGACCGAAAACCAGTCGCATGCGGGATTTGCATTCCTGTTGGACTATGTGCCGAATTGGAAGTGGGCCTATAAGCCCGGCGGGCTGATTCAGTACCAGAGCTTCATTCCTGTCGATGCGGCCGAGCGATGCTTTTCCGAGCAGATCCGAATGTGCCATGAAGCCGGGATCACGCCGTATCTCGGAGTTCTAAAGCGCCACCGTAAGGACACCTTCCTGATGACGCACTCGGTCGATGGTTATTCACTCGCGCTGGATTTCCCGGTCACCGAGAGAAACCGGTCGAGGCTCTGGGTTCTATCGGCGAAGATGAACGAACTAGTCATCCGTTCCGGCGGACGCTTCTATTTCGCCAAGGACAGTACGCTCGACAGCCGGACGGCGCGGGCCTACCTTGGCGACGATTCGCTGGATCGCTTTTTCGCCCTGAAGCGTCGGTGCGATCCTGAAAACGTTCTGCAGACCGACCTGGCGCGGCGCCTCTTCCCGGATCGACTGGGTGAGCCCGGCGTGGACGGCGGCGCGGCGGGTTGAGCGAAAAGATCTGCCTTATTACGGGCGCAAACACGGGAGTTGGCAAGGCGACGGCGCTCGCGCTGGCAAAGCAGGGAGCGACCGTCGTCCTATTGTGCCGGAGCCGCGAGCGAGGCGAGACCGCAGTGGCTGAGATCGCTGCCGCGACAGGCAGCAAGGTCGACTTGCTGGTAGCGGACCTTTCGCTGCAGGCCGAAATTAGGCGCGCGGCGACCGAGATTGTGGCACGCTATGGGCGGCTGGACGTTCTGATAAACAACGCCGCGGTGATGACGCAGACGAAAACCTTGACCGCCGACGGTATCGAAACAATGTTCGCTGTGAATCATCTCGCCTATTTCATGCTGACCAATCTATTGTTGGATCTGCTGAAGGCGAGCGGGCGGTCGCGAATCGTCAATGTAAGCTCGAACGCGCACAGATTCATCAAGCGGCTGGAATTCGACGACCTGCAGGGCGAGAAGAAGTTCGGTCCGTTCCGCGCCTACTGCCTGACAAAACTGGAGAACCTCTACTTTACCTATGCGCTGGCGCGGCGGCTAAGCGGGTCGGAAGTCACGGTGAACGCGCTACACCCGGGCGTGATCCGAACCGAGCTGAATCGCAGCCTGCCGCCATTCGTGGTATGGTGCTTCAATAAGTTCACGCGTCCGCCGGAGGAAGGGGCGGTCACTCCGCTCTACCTGGCGACTTCGCCCGAAGTAGAAGGAGTAAGCGGAAGGTACTTCGACACCTGCCGCGAAAAGAAGACCACGCCGATATCCTACGACGAGGAAGAGTCCGAAAAGCTCTGGCAAAGAAGCGCCGAATTGACGGGACTCACAAGGGCCGATTCACACCCGGTAACTTAGACTGCCGGTAGCTCTGCGAAGCCGAAGTTAGCGGCTTGAGGAAACACTCTCGCCTAAAGGGCGCCCGGCCTTGGCGGACAGACATTGAAGTCCGCGAAGGCGGACTTAACGCAGTCACCAGGCGAGGATTCCAATCCCACGCCGCTGCCGTAGTGGGAGATTTATGTCGTTAGCTACCGTTATACAACCTGAGCCTGGTTCGGCCGCGTTCACGCGCCCGGAGAAGGTCAGCATGATCAACCTCGGGTGCGCCAAGAACGAGGTCGATTCCGAAGAGATGCTAGGGGAGCTCGCAAGCGCGGGATATGCCGTCGAGACCAGTCACAATCCGGCCGGTATCAGCGCGGACACCGACGTGGTCGTTATCAACACCTGCGCGTTCATCGATGCCGCCAAAGAGGAGTCGATCAACACTATCCTGGAGGCCCTCCAGCGCAAGGAGCGCGGCGAGATCAAAAAGGTCATCGTGGCGGGCTGCCTGGTCCAGCGATACGCGAAAGAGCTTGCCGCCGAGATGCCGCAGGTGGATGCGTTCCTCGGCACAGGGCAGATGGGGCAGATCCGGGATGTGGTGGGCCAGTCGCTGATTCGAATGGATCAGCTTCTGGATGTCGCGGCTAAACCGCATCACCGCTGGCTGGAAGTGCCCACTCGCGTAAGGATTGGTTCGCCCTGGTCTGCCTACCTGAAGATTTCCGAAGGCTGCGATCACGCCTGTACCTTTTGCGCCATCCCGTCGTTTCGAGGCAAGCACGTAAGCAAGCCGATGGAGCGCATTTTGCAGGAGGCGCGCAAGCTTGCGCTCGACGGTGTAAAGGAGCTCAACCTTATCGCGCAGGATTCTACCCAGTATGGGTACGACCTGTACGGCAAGATGCGCCTTCCTGAGCTGCTCAAAGAGCTGTCGCAGGTGGACGGCATCCGATGGATTCGGCTGTTCTACTGCTATCCGTCCCGCGTGAACCGCGGAGTGATCGACGCGATTGCGAACACGCCGAAGGTCTGCCACTATATCGATATGCCGCTCCAGCATGCCGATAACGAGATGCTCCGCGCCATGCGCCGGCCGATGACTTACGACGGTTACCTGAAGCTTCTAGCCGATTTTCGGGCCGCCGCGCCCGATGTCGCGATACGGACTACGTTCATTGTAGGATTTCCGGGCGAAACGAAACAACATTTCGAGAACCTGGAGCGCTTTGTCGAAGAGGCGCAGTTCGACAGGGTAGGGGTCTTCGAGTACTCCGTGGAAGACGGCACGCCCAGCGCCGAGATGCTTCCGAAGGTGCCGTCCCGCGCAAAGCGAAGCCGCAAGGAAGCGCTGATGGAGCGGCAGCAGGCGATTTCGCTCGCCTGCAACCGAAAGTGGGTAGGCCGCGAACTGGAGGTGCTCGTAGAGAGCTCCTCGCCGCTAGAACCCACGACTGCGATCGGCCGCTCCTTCCGCGATGCGCCCGAAATAGATGGACAGGTATATATCCGTCGCTGCGCCGCGCTCCCCGGGACTTTCGTCCGAGCCCGCGTCACAGAAGCGCGCCCGTACGATCTGATGGCGGAACCGATATTTTAGTAATGAGTGCAGGGAGATGGGATGCAGGAGTGCAGGGTGAGCCAAATCACCCTCTCACCCTGCGACCCTCTCGCTCAAACACTCTCTCACGAACTGGAGGGAATCTGTGGCAACATTGACGGTCGCTAAGACCCAGGAACCGATTACCGACGAGCAGATTGCGGCGCAATTCGCCGGAACGCTCATATATAAGGCTATGCTGCAAGCCGGAGAGCCCGCGAAGGCAAACGATCTCGCAAAGTTGGCCGGCCGCTCCGACATGGATACGAAGCTGGCCCGCGTCGTCGTGGCAACAAATCCCCACATGACCGCGGTCGATCGGAAGTGGACGCTCTGGACGCGCTATCTCGACGTACGGCGAACGCTCGACTTCAATCTGCTGCGCATCCTCAATACCTTCGGCCAGCCCATCGCACTTCCACAGCTTGCGCGCGAGTTGGAGACAATCTACGGTCGTCCGTCCGTGGTGTATGAGGAGATGCTGGAGCGACTCGCGTCCGATCCTACTCGCTATTTCCGAGTGGGGGAAGATGGTATTGCGCCCACGGGCTGGCTTCTGGACACGGAGCCGGCCATCGAGGAAGAGGTTCTTTTTGAAAACTATCTTGATGACATCGATGTCTTTCCGCTGGTAGAAATTGCCGAGCGAACTAAACTTAATGGCGAAGACCCGGCAGCTATCCTGGCATTTCTAAACGCGGCGGATCGGCCTGTCAAGAACAAGGCGCTGCAATTCCTGATGTGGCGCGCTGATAAAGAAAACTTTGATCCGGTTGTCGTCTACCAGAACATATATGGCAGCCTGGGAGTCTTTGCCCTATCGAACGGGTACTGGATAGGTCCAGACACCGCGGATCGACTTACCACGCACTTCCCGGTGATTGC
>JAYTEU010000527.1:0-7634 GCA_043734985.1 Chthonomonadaceae bacterium | reverse complement strand
GAAAAATCGGGCGTTCTTCGCATGGGCCAGCCCGAGCGCCTTGTGCGTGCCCAGGGCGTTTACCTTGAGTATCTGAATGGGCTTGGTTGGAAAGTCGATTGGGCTGGCGGGCGAGGCAAGATGAAAGATAAAATCGAGCGCGCCTTCCACAAAGAGATAGTCCGTCACATCGTAGAATATGAATTTGAAATGCGGGTTGCCGGCGAGGTGAGCTATGTTATCGGTGCTTCCGGTGATCAGGTTATCCATGACGATAACGTCAAAACCCTCGGCAAGCAGCCGGTCGCAAAGATGCGACCCCAGAAACCCGGCCCCGCCCGTAATGAGAGCGCGCGGCATGATTATCTCCTTTTTTCGCGGCCATAAGCGGGCGGGCGCCCGCGAATGCCGTTCCGGCTGAGTATAGCCAAAATAGAGACGTCCCGTCAAATTTGACCTGCCAAACTACGTATGCTATAATCTGCGCAAGTAACCGTTAGTAACAAGGAGTGTGCGTTCGATGTCTGGGCACTCAAAATGGCACAATATTCGGCTTCGCAAAGGCGCGCAGGATGCAAAGCGCGGCAACCTCTTCACGAAGCTTGCGAAAGAGATCATCATCGCCGCTAAAGCGGGGGGCGGCAATCCGGACGCGAACCTGCGGCTGCGGCTCGCAATTCAGAAGGCGCGCGACAACTCGATGCCCGCGGACAACATCAAGCGAAGCCTTCAGCGTGGCACCGGCGAGATCGAGGGCGCGGTCTTCGAGGAGCTGACCTACGAGGGCTACGGACCCGGCGGCGCGGCAGTCATCGTCGAATGCGCAACGGATAACAAAAATCGAACCGTGGCCAACATTCGCAACATCTTTACCAGAAACGGCGGCCGTCTCGGGGAGTCGGGGTCCGTCGCCTACCGGTTCCGGCCCGTCGGCCTGCTGCACGTTGCAAAATCGGCTATCGACGAGGAGACCCTATTCACCGTCGTCCTGGAAGCCGGGGCCGAGGATGTTCGCAGCGACGAGGACGCGGAGGGCAGCTACGAGGTCGTCACCGACCCGGAGAGCTTCGGAGCGGTCCGGCAGGCGCTGGAAGACGCCAAAATACCGCTGTTGAGCGCCGACTACACCCTGGAACCGACCGATTCCGTGCAGCTCGATGCGAAGGACGCGGCGCTCCTAATAAGGCTGCTGGACAAACTCGAAGACGACGAGGATGTCCAGAACGTGCATGCCAACTTCGAGGCCACCGAAGAGATGATGGAGGCTGCGGCGCGCGGCTAAGCAGCCAAACGTTGCTAATTCGTAGTTTTGGGTTGGCCTTCTGCGTGCCCCGAAGGGTCACCGGGTACCCGCTCGCGGGTGCGCAGGTCCCCTAGCGAAGCCGTTCACGGCGTCGAATCAGGGCAACTACGAGGGAACTACGCATAACCACTTAACTAGCCTCGGTGCAGAGTCTGGGCAGTGGCGGAGTGGCTGCGGAAGGTGGCGAAACCTGCCAGGCCGCTGAGCGTATTCCTTTCATAGTGCCGTTGGCCCTGGCATCACGAGAATTCCAAGTTTCCACTGGTAGCGCTGTTGCCGGAGGACATCCACTGTATGAAATCGGACTCACCCCTTCGCGCGGCGATTTCGGCGCGTCTGCGCCTTCCCGCGGCCATGCTGCTGCTGGCGCTTACAGCGCTGCTCCTGCCTGAGTCCGCCTCTGCGGATATTGCCCTCGATGCGCGCATTGGTTTTGGCCAGAGCCAGTCCGGCTCTTCGCGCTACCGCCCCGGCTCGTGGACCCCCGTCACGATCTACCTCACCGGGCAGGGCGCGCGCGGTGTCGGGCAGCTTACCGTCACGGTTCGCCAAAGCGGGCACACGACGGCCTACACCCGCAAAATCTCCCTTCACGATGGCCCGCTGAACGAGGCCTATAACTTTGTGTTCGACTTCCGGCCCGTCAACTACGGCATGATGGGCGGAAATACGACGCTGGAGGTCTCCGCGCAGCTTGTGCTCGACGGTCGGGAGCTGGCAAATCGTCGTTTCGCGCTTCCCCTGGCTGTCAACGAGGAGACGTTCAACGTCCTCGCGCTGACCAGGGACGGCAGCGGTATGAACTTCCTGGCGAAGAAGAAGCTTGGCCTGATACATCGCGGCGTCAATCCCAGCAGGCTTCAGAACCGGTTCGGCGGCGGGGGAGGCGGGAACACCTCGAGTTACAGCGCGCTGGAGCAGTTCACCTCCGCCGCGCTCCTATACACCGATCCGCGCGCGCTGCCCGGAATGTCCCAGGGTTATGCGATGATCGATGCGGTCGCGCTGGCCGATCAGCCGCTGGACAACCTGACTGAGGACCAGTCCGCCGCCCTTCAATCCTACGTGCGCGATGGCGGCCTGCTGGTTATTTCGGGTGGAGGCGACCTGTCGCGGCTGAAGAGCCAGTTCTACCAGGAGATGCTGCCGATAACGCCCACGAGCGCAGTGGCCGTGCGCGGCAATGCCCCGGAACTGGCCGCCCTGGAAGCCCGCTATCACGAGCCGCTCGGCCTCAAGGACAGCGTCGCGCTCACGGTCGGAACGCCCCGCCCGGGCGCGATCACGCTTTTCGGACCTGCAAAGGGCACAACCGGGTTCGGCTTGATCGCGGCGCGACCGTATGGAGCCGGTTACGTCGTCTTCACCGCGTTCGACTTCCTTGCGCCGGAGTTCCGAGGCTGGAAACAGACTCCCTCGCTCTGGCGCGACATCCTTCGTTCCAACAACCAGGCGCTGTCTCCGCGCGGCATCCTCTCCAACATGGCCCATTTTGGCGCGCAGAGCGGCAATAAGGGCCTAGTCGACGCGATGGCCGGAAAGCAGGCAAGCAGCACGCCGGGCTTCCCTATCGTCGCCACGTTCCTGGGCGCCTACCTCTTCCTGCTCATTCCCGCCAGCTACCTCCTGCTGAAAAAACTCGACAAGCGCGAGTTGGCCTGGTTTACGGCGCCCGGACTGATCCTTGGCTTCACGGTGCTTTCCTACCTGATCGCGCTGTCCATCAAGGGCGCGGCGCTGACGATCAATCGTGTCGTTGTGCTGGAAGCGCAGGCAAACACTGACCAGATTGCGGGCTACGGCCAGATGACGATCTATTCGCCAAGGCGTGCCGGCTACGATATCGCGTTGGGACCGCAGGGAGATGCCGGGCGCGCGTATCGTGCGGCGGTTCCGGCGGAGATCTTCGAGATTAACTCCTCCGCGCTGGGCGACATGACCATCGAGCACGACCAGACTACGAAGATACGCGGCGCGGAGGTCCGATTGTGGGACAAGAGAAGCTTCGACTGCCCCGTAGTAACCAGCCTCGGCGGCCCGGTGGAGATTAAGACGATCTGGATTGAAGGCGATCGCGTCCAGGTAACGGTCACGAACAAAACGCGGCGCAACCTCCAGAACTGCGCCCTCGTCACGGATAAGGGACAGACTATCGATGTCGGCAGCCTTGCGGCGGGCGAGAAGAAACGGATCGAGACTCCACTTATCTGGGCCTACCGCGAAAGCTCGACTTCCGTGCATCTGCCATCGGCGCCTGCCGACTGGCAATACTCTCCATCAATCAATAACCGGACGCCGCAGACCGCCGAACAGGTGCGCAACAACCTTCGCTTTGCATTGACGCAGGCCCTGACAAACTCCGGTACCAATTCAAACACGAGTTACCAGAACTTTTCGATGAACGGCGATGAGGACGTGCAGACCTTCGGTAAGGCGACGAACGCATTCGTGGCGTGGGTGGAGCCGTCCGCCCATCCGCTGCTGGACCTGCAGGTCGACGGCAAGCCGGGCGCAGGCGAAGAGGCGACGCTGCTCTATATACACCTGCCCCCCGCGTCCAACTTCCCGCCGGCAATGGCCAAAGCGTCCAACCCCTTCCTGCTGGATCCAATACTAAACTTGAAAGAGGAGTCGCCCGGTCCCGCCGGCAGGGTGGTCCAGTGATCCGCAATCCCGTCTTGCAAAAGGAGCTGTTTATGCGGCTCCGATTTCGCCAGATTCCGATGGCCGCCAAGATCGGAGTCGGAGTCGTGATCTTTGCCGCGCTATCGCTATTCTACGGAATGATCGGCAAGGCGCTGCTCGATAACCGGACTCCAGACGCGGGGCACACGTTTTGGGGTACTTGTATCGCCATACAGTACTTGCTGGTATGCCTGGTCGCGCCCGTCGTTACCGCCAACTGTATAACCCAGGAGAAGGAGCAGCAGACCTGGGAGATGCTGATCTTTACGCGCCTGACGCCCGCGGAGATCATTCTCGGCAAGCTGGTGTCGAGGCTGGCCATCGTCTTTCTGGGGCTGGCGCTCTTTTTCCCGATGACCGTTTTCTGCTGGCTCCACTCTGCGATTTTGACTACGCACATCGAGGGGACGTCAAGGATCGGCGAGTTTGTGATGACGTACGCCGTGATCGTGATTTCGGCGATATTCTATGCCACGGTCGGCCTGTTCATATCGTGGCAGATGAAGAAGACAATCTTCGCCATAATGGTCTCCTACACGGTCGTTATCGGATTCCTGTTTCTCGGTACGGGGTTGGTCTATTGGATGCTTCAATCGCGGTTCACGGATAGTACCTTTACGGCCAAATTTCCGCTGTTATGGGTCAATCCGCTTTACCTGATAGGGTATGCGATGTCGCCCGATAACAGTTCGAATTCGAACTTGTTTGTCGTCTATGGATTGCTGTGCTACGTCGTCGCCTCGGTTGCGCTGCTGTGGCGAATGATTGCAGGGTTCTACCATGTTTCCGACGATGACGATGACGGGGCTGGCGACAGCTCTCTTCTTGCTCCGCTGTTCTCTGCCCTGATCGGCTGTGGACGGCACTTGAGCGGCAGACCGAAAGTCGCGGTACGGGGCGCACTCCAAACGTCTGCCGAAAGTAACGGCGACGGTCCGGCCGACGTAGTTCGAGAATAATTGTTAGCGCGCAAAACCGTTGGTCCGGTATCGTGCGTAGGGGCAGATCTCGTGTCTGCCCGTAGCAGATCTCGTGTCTGCCCGTAGCAGGTCTCGTGTCTGCCCCAAATGGTCAGCCCAACGCTTAATCGCAGCAACGATTGAAAGCGCGGCAGCCGACGCCGTATGCGGCGTGGACCGGATGGTGCTCATTTTGCTTGCTCCTGGAAATAAGTAGCCGACGTCGTATGCGGCGTGGACCGAATACTTGCGTGCCTTCGTGTTTCATTAAGGAGTTACTCCCGCGATGCCAATGATCGAGATCAAACACCTTCGTAAAGAGTATAAAGACCTGGTCGCGGTCAAAGATCTGACCCTGGATCTCGAGCAGGGCGACATCTTCGGATTCATCGGGCCGAACGGCGCGGGCAAGACCACGACGATCAAAATGCTCGCCACGCTCCTGATACCGACCGCCGGCACTGCCCTGGTAAACGGCATCGACGTGGTCCGCTATCCGGAGCAGATCCGCTCCCTCATAGGCTATATGCCGGACTTCTTCGGCGTGTACGACGACATCAAGGTCTGGGAATATCTCGATTTCTTCGCCGCCGCCTACCGTATCGCGCGAGACAAGCGGCCGCAGATCATCGACGACGTCCTCGCCCTGACGGACCTCACCGTGAAGAAGGACTCCTACGTAGAATCGCTATCGCGCGGTATGAAACAGCGACTCTGCCTGGCCAAGACGCTCGTCCACGACCCGAAAGTCATGCTGCTCGACGAGCCCGCCTCCGGCCTCGACCCGCGAGCGCGCATCGAGATCCGCGAGCTTCTAAAAGAACTCCAGGCGATGGGAAAGACGATCATCGTCAGCTCGCACATTCTCCCAGAGATGGAGGAGTTCTGCAATAAGATCGGTATCATCGAGCGCGGGGAAATGATTGTCGCAGGCGATGTGAACACGATCGCGCGCCAGGTTCGGGGGCAGCACACCATCGAGATTCGAGTGATGGAGGACGTCGAGCGGGCCGAAGCGATCCTGCTTGGAATGAGCGACATCATCCGCGAGGTGAAGGTCACAAACGGCATGCGCCAGATAGAAGCATCGCCTTCTGAAACCGCGCGCACGCAGATACTCCAGCGCAACTCGCACGGCGTCAAGGGCGGCGTGCTCCAGATTGGATACACCGGCGAAGTCGATGAAGAGTACAAAGTCCTCGCGACACTGGTACAGGCGGGGATCAAGGTGCGCGCCTTCCACACACCGGAAACAGACCTGGAAGATGTCTTCCTGAGAGTGACCAAGGGCCAGGTAGCGTGACCTGCCGGAGCCTGTTATGTCGTTAATCGCCAAATTATTTCCGGAAAACCCGGTCCTGACCAAGGAGATGCGAGTCCGCATGCGCGGCGCGCGCGCCTACTGGATTCTGCTGGGTTACCTGGGCTTCCTGACCACGGTCTTGTTGTTCACCTACTTTAACTGGGATATGAACGTCAAATTGAGCGGGTCCGGCGGGTCGGATTCGTCCGAGCAGGGCAAGAATATCTTCTCGATCCTGCTGGTCTGCCAGGCTTTCCTAGTGCTGTTTATCACGCCCGCGATCACGAGCGGCTCCATAACGATCGAAAAGGAGCAGCAGACACTCGATATGCTGACAATGACCAGGCTGTCGCGCGCCAGCGTCGTCATAGGCAAGCTCGTGTCTGCCGTGTCGTTCACGGCTCTCCTGCTGATCTCGTCTCTCCCGCTCGTCTCGATCTGCTTCATGCTCGGCGGCGTCGATCCCGCCATGGTTTTCAGTACCTACCTCGCGATGCTGATGGGCAGTTTTCTTATCGGAGCCATCGGCCTGATGTGGTCGTCCATTGCGCGCACTACGACGGTCGCGGTGCTCCTGACATACCTCTCGATGCTGGCCTTCGCGGTCGTCATGATGTTCGCGATTACGCTCTATACACAGACGCGCTCCAGCCCCATGTCGATGAGCGGCTCCGGCGCCGGCGGAATGGCCATAGTCTCCGTTATTGAGTCCTGGCTCGGCGCGCGATTTATGGGCATTCAGGGCGTGGAGTATTTCGGATTTGCAGTCTTTAGCCTTCTCGCGGGCGTTCTCCTATCCGCAATGGCCATGGCGCGGCTGGAGACCTGGCCCGAGCGGCGCGCGGGACTTCTGAGAGGTCTTACCGCCCTGCTAATCCTGCTCCAGGTGGAGGCCTGCTTCATCTGGTGGCTCGACCGGCTGTACGGAGTCAAGGGTCTAGGTATCGCGAACTATCCGGCGATCGGCGCGCTTTATGTACCGTTCTTGCTCCTGATGCTGATCGTTCCGATCTTTGCGACAGGCGAGATCTACTCCGTCGAAGCGCGCAAGTTCGGTAAGTATCTGCTCTGGGGCTGGACTCCGAAAGGACTGCTGCGCGGGAAGCTGGCGTCGGGATTACCCTTTCTCGTTCTGCTCACCGTGCTCTGTGTCGGCGCGTACGCCCTGACATTCGTCTTCTTCGGCAAGTCGAAAGATCTAATGCACTCGGCGTCGCTGCCTAGCGCCGGCGTAATCGCGCCGTCTCCGGTAACCGCGCCCGTTGCACCGAAAGGATATAGCGGCGCAATCCGTACGCCGTCGGGCTTCACGGTCTACCAGAATGGCGTCGTCGTTTCCATAAATGGTCAGGCGGTCAGGAACGCCGTTTCGCAGCCCGCGCCACCGACCCAGATCGCAAAGCAC
>JAYTEU010000526.1:0-4458 GCA_043734985.1 Chthonomonadaceae bacterium | reverse complement strand
TACTTGAACAGCATGCCTTCAGTCTTGGCAAGCGTCAGAATAGACTCCATATCGTCCTTGACGCTGTTAATGAAGCAGGCGCTGCACTGTGGCCGGGGTTGATCCGGGAGGCCGACGTTAAACCATACGGGAGAGTTGAAAGCTGCCTTCTGGTGCAGCAGGATGTGCGTAAGCTCGTCCTGAAAAGTCTGCGCGTCCTCCTCTGTCGCAAAGTAGTCCATATTGCGGCCCCAGTCGGCCATCGTGTCGGCTACTCGCGAGATTAGCTGGCGAACGCTGCGCTCGCGCTCGGGCGTGCCGATGTGGCCGCGGAAATACTTGGAGACCACAACGTTCGTGGCAAGCTGGGTCCACGTCTTCGGTATCTCCACGCCCTTCTGCTCGAAGACCTTTTCGCCGCGCTCATTGCTGATAACCGCATCGCGAGTCTCCCACTTCACCGTGCTGTAGACATCCTCGCCCGGCCGGGTGAAACGCCGCTGCATTTTCAGCCCCGGCGCACCGGCGCCCCGCGCGCTTCGCTTGACCTCCGGCGCGGGCACATACACCCGCCCATTGGACTTGCCGTTCGTGTGGATCGCGGTCGCAACGGCAACGTTGGACGGAGCGGTCTCCGTATCGTCCTGATGGATCACGGAATCGATGTTCGTTTGAATCTGGTCGTCTTTCACTGGGCTGCCTCCCGCAAGCCATGCCGCGGCATGCGCTATGCGTTACATATTAGTTGAACGTTAGAACGTTAGAATGGTAGGTCAGACAGGCGAACGGTCGCGGCCCACCACAATTTGAAATTCCAGGAGATCGGACGGCGTTTCGGCCACGCGATCCGGGGATGCGGCAAGGAGAGCTGCGCGATTATCCGTGCCCCAACAGGCCGCAACTGATAGAACTCCGGCCGCCTTTGCTCCGAGGATGTCCTGGCGGCTGTCCCCAATCATCGCAGCCTGGCCCGGCGCTACATTCAACAGCACCAGGGCCAGCCAGAAGGGTTCCGGTGCGGGTTTGCAGGCCGCGCACATGTCTCCACACACCACGGCCCCCGCCTCAAAAACGTTCAAGAGGCCGAGTTTTTCCAGGTGCCTTACTGCCATAGCTCGGTGCTTGGTGGTGACAACTCCCAGCCGATAGCCCCTCGATTTCAGCTCCGCGAGCGTCTCCGGCATCCCGGCGAACGCTTGAATATCCCCATCACTCTCACGCATGTGGTCGCGGTATGTCTGCTTCACCGCAGCCAACTCCTCAGAAGTCGGCATCGGCATGCTGTAGTGCATGTACGTAGCGTTTAGAATGTCATCCAGAGGAAGGCCGATCCTCGCCTCCCACACCTCACGCATGCCCGGCCGGCCAATATGGCTCTGAACTGCATAGTCATAACATTTAAGGATAAGGCCATGCGTATCGGCAATCGTGCCGTCCAGGTCGAACAGCAGAACACGCAGGCGATCGGTTTCCGTCATAGCTCAGGATTTCCTCGCGCTGCCGCGCCGCCGGAGCACGTTCACGATCTCCCGGAATTGCGTGGCATCCTCAAACTGCCGATAAACAGATGCAAACCGGACGTATGCGACGTGGTCCAGCTCTTTGAGCCTTTCCATCACCATCTCGCCGATCTCTCGGGAGGAGACTTCTTTTTCCAGTCGGTTAAACAGCATCCGCTCGATATCGACCGCCGTCTGATCCAGGATCTCCGCGCTGATCTCCCTCCCCTTGCAGGCAATCTGCATGCCGTGGACGATTTTGGACCTGTCGAATACCTCGCGGCGATTGTTGCTCTTAATCACAAAGAGCTGCATCTCCTCGATGTCCTCCAGCGTTGTGAACCGCCGACCGCATGCCTCACACTCCCGGCGGCGCTTGATCGACGCCCCGTCGTTCAGCGTTCGCGTCTCGAGCACCCTATCGTGATTCTGAGTTCCACAAAATGGACATTTCATACAAGGAAACACCTCGCCGCCTCTACCGGCACGGCCTCGCAAACGCTTTGATTACCTTGGGTCCGCATTTAGCGTAACTCCACGCCAAACCTACAGCAGCTTCACTAGATATCGACAGCAATCAGAACAACTGGCTATATTTAGACGATAACCTAGGGTATCACGCTACGGATAGACTGTCAAGGGCATTTTGCAAAATATATCGTGCAAAGTCTAGGTATTGATTCTCTTGGTCAGGATTCCGAGCAGGATAGAAATCCCGGTATATGTTTGCGAAGTCTGCCTTCGCGGACTAAGGCTTGAGTCAAGAAGGCGGACTTCGTAAGCTTAGACCGGTACTTCAGTGCCGCGCATCAAAACCTGAGCGACGCTGTTACCAACGCGAATGGCGGAGGATTTCGCCCACGCATCGTAGAACACCACAGCCGGTGCCACCAGGATCCGAAACTTATGTCCAAATCCCAAGAAACAGACCACAATAACCCGGAAGCAACCGTTCCGACCGAACCGAAGCCCCTCTCGCCAATCACCGTGACGGAACGCAGCTACTATTCAAACGCCCTCGGCCGAACGCGGCCCTATGCCTGCTTCCTTCCCGAAAGCGCGGAACAGTCCGGCCGTCGCTATCCACTCCTCCTATTGCTGCACGGAGCGGGCGGCGGATGGCGGGATTGGGGTCAATACACGCGATTGACCCGCTACCTTGCCGGAACGGAATTGATTGTCATATGTCCGGATGGTGGCAATGGCTGGTACACGAATAGCGTGGACAACGGCGAGCGGCACGAGGACGACATCCTTCAGGATCTTCTGCCGCATCTGACGAACACTCTCCCGGTTCTGTCTTACCCCGCGCGAGCGATATCCGGCCTCTCGATGGGTGGATTTGGTGCCGTCAAGCTGGCGCTCAAGCATCCGGACCTGTTCAGTCTCGCGGTGAGCCATAGCGGAGCGTTCGACATAACGGCGCGACCGGGCAGAAATTCAATCTTCGGGGATGCTGACATCCACGCATCATTCCGCCGCCGGGAGGATCCCTGCTGGCTTGCGGAGCAGGCGCTCTGCCGTCCAGCCACGGATCGGCCGAAGATCATGCTGGATTGCGGCGAGAGCGACACGCTCGTCGAATCCAATCGCAGGTTCTCAGACCACTTGAACTTCATCGGCTATGGCCATACGTACAAGGAGATGCGCGGCCATCACACCTGGCCCTACTGGGACCGAGCGTTCCGGACGGCTTTACCGGAGATCGTAAACGCAGTCGGACCGGCGCGGCCTGAACGAAAGGACCATGATTAGTGCAGGAGTTCGATCTGGTTGTCATTGGCGGGGGCTCCGCGGGGCTGAAGGCTGCAAGAACCGTGGCGCGCACGGGGCGGTCTGTAGCGCTTGCGGAGGAGAAGGAGCTTGGAGGAGAGTGTTTCTGGGCCGGATGTGTGCCTACCAAAGCGATGGTGCGGGCGGCGCAAGTGTGGAATCTGGTGCGGAATGCGGGCAAGTTCGGAATGAACGTTCACGTCGAAAGCGCCGACTTCCCGGATGCGATGCGTTATAAGGACCATGTGGTCAAACAGGTAGCAGGCGATGGCCCGGCAGACGGAGGCCTTTCTCGAATTGGCGCGACCTATCTTCCATCCCACGCACAGTTCGAGTCACCGCACGAGGTGCGCGTCGGCAAGGAGACGATCCGCGGCAAGCAGATTCTAATTGCTACGGGTACGATTCCGCGAATTCCGGAAATTCCCGGTCTGGCCGAATTTGGCTATATCACCAACCGCGATGCGGTAAACCTCAAGTCCTTACCCGCCCGTATCGTCATTCTCGGCGCGGGGCCGATCGGTCTGGAGTTCGCCCAGGTGTTCCGCCGCTTCGGCGCCGAAGTGACCGTCATAGAACGCGCGGAAAGGGTATTGCCTAATGAGGACGAGGATATCAGCCTGCTGGCTGCGTCCTATCTACGCGAAGAGTCCATTCGTATTCTGACCAGCGCGGAAGCCGAGCGCGTCACGTTCGACAATCAGGAGAAGTCCATCCGTATCCGCCAGGGAAGCCACGCGGAATCCGTTGTCTGCGATGAAATACTCGTCGCGATTGGGCGCGATGCGGCGATCGGCAGTCTTAATGTTGAAGCCGCCGACATAGATCACGACAGGCGCAGAGTACAAGTCGACCGGTACCTGCGGACAAGCGCCCAGCACATCTGGGCCGCCGGCGATATCTGCGGCGGGTACCTGTTTACCCACGTAGCCAGTTATGAAGGCAAGCTTGTCGCGAATAACATGTTCGCAGAGCTTCTTGAGCCATTCGACGACCGCGTGGTCCCTAGGTGCACTTTCATCGATCCGGAGGTCGCGTCGATCGGCTTAACCGAGCGAGATGCGTTGGAAACGGGCGTGCCTATCGACACGCACTCCTACTCGTTCGCGGACCTCGACCGAGCGGTCCTACATGGAGATCCACGAGGATTGGTCAAACTCGTTATCGACGCCCGAGACGGCCGGATACTGGGCGCGCACATTATCGG
>JAYTEU010000525.1:0-1645 GCA_043734985.1 Chthonomonadaceae bacterium | reverse complement strand
TCGATGGCGCTGACGGGCAGGCCGAACTCCTCCGCGACGATCCCGGCGGTGTAGGTGCGGGAGCCGGTGCCGAGGTCCTGAGTTCCGACCTGGACCGCGATGGAGCCGTCCGTTTTGATAAAGACATCGACCTGGCACTCGGGGTGCCCGCCGCCGCCCCAGGTCGCGCAGCCGCAGCCCATGCCGCGCTTGAGCGACTTATACGGGCCGTAGGCGGTGCCGCCGCCGGGGGTCTTGGGCCGCCGCTCCCAGCCGAGCTCCTTTGCGCCCATGTCGAGCTGCCGGTGATAGAACGGGTTGTCCGTGTTCTGCTTGCGGAATTCGATGGGGTCCATGCCGATCTTGGCAGCCAGGTCGTCCACGATCGATTCCATGGCGAACGATGTCTGCGGATGGCCCGGGCCGCGCATGGCTCGCGAGCTGTCCTGGTTCGTATGGAGCGAGTTCGACTCCTGATAGACGTTCCGAACGGTGTAGATGTAGGGAAGCGCCGCCAGCCCGCCCTGCCCCAGGCCGCCAAGATCGTACTGCTCGGCGATCATTGCAACGAGCTTGCCGTCCTTCGTGGCTCCGGTCTTCACGCGCTGGAGCGCGCCGTTGCGATTTCCGGAGGCCAGAAACTCCTGGGGGCGGGTGAGCATCAGACGCACGGGAGCCTTGGCCTGCTTGCTGAGGGTGCAGGCGATCTGCCCCGGCACGTCGATGCCGAACTTGCTGCCGAATCCGCCGCCCATGTACTCCACGATGGCGGTGATCTTCTCGACCTTTAGCCCGAGGGCGCGCGCGGCGTCCGCAGGGATCGTGAACGTGCCCTGCGTCGATGCGTAGACCGTCGCGCCGTCGCCGCCGTGATAGTCGACCATGACGCCGTGCGTTTCCAGACAGACGTGGTGCTGCATGCCGATCACGAACTCGTGCTCGACCGTGACATCGGCCTGGGCCATGGCGGCCTCGGCCTTCGCGCGGTCGCCCTGTTTACCCTG
This sequence comes from Chthonomonadaceae bacterium, assembly GCA_043734985.1. Classification (GTDB taxonomy): domain Bacteria; phylum Armatimonadota; class Chthonomonadetes; order Chthonomonadales; family Chthonomonadaceae; genus DATGJU01. The sequence goes on along the minus strand of JAYTEU010000525.1, from coordinate 662 downwards.
CCTGCGGATATTGTCGGGCGCGTTCTGGTAGACCGCGGGAGCGCCCGGCCTGGTCGCCTGCTGGTACGTCACCACGTGGGGCCGCTTCTTATAGGTTACCTTGATGGCACGCAGCGCATCCTCGGCAATCTCCGGCGAGATCGCGGCAACGGCGGCCACCGGGTCTCCCTCGTACTTGACTTCCTTGTTTGCGAGCTTCGCGACCGCCTTGACGCCGTCCATTCGCTCCGCGGCGCTCGTATCGATCGAGACGATTTCGGCGCTCGCGTGGGGCGACATCAGTATCCGGCCATGAAGCATTCCGGGAACTCGCACATCGTAGGTGTACTTCGCCGCGCCGGTGACCTTCGCCGGTCCGTCCACGCGCTCGATATTGTGGTTCAGGATCGTATGGGCGGCTCGCGGGCCCCAGGTGGCGTCGCCGGTATCGTCCACTTCGATCTCGACCACCATCGGGACGCCGTTCACATCCTTCGTTACCTTGATCTTTTTCTTTTTCGGGGGTGCCTGCGCCATGGTTACGCGCCTCCTCGCATCTTGCCTGCGGCCGCGATGGCGGCCTCGAAAATATAGGGATAGGTGCCGCAGCGGCACGTGTTGCCGGCGCAGGCGCTCTTGACCTGCTCCAGCGAGGGATTCTTGTTCTTCTGCAGCAGCGCCTC
>JAYTEU010000524.1:0-12811 GCA_043734985.1 Chthonomonadaceae bacterium | reverse complement strand
ATTTATGAAGTGCCGATCTCCTACAGTGGTAGAGACTACTCCGAGGGCAAAAAGATTGGCTGGAAAGACGGAGTTCAGGCGATCTGGACCATCATAAAGTATCGCTTTACGGACTGACTGCCGTTCAAATCGCAATTATCAACGTCGGAAGGCGATACTCGATATGATTCTGGTTACGGGCGGCGCAGGCTATATCGGAAGCCATTACGTGCAGTACGCCACACAGGGGGGCGCGGAAGTCGTCGTTCTGGACAACCTGGCCTATGGGCACCGGGAGGCGGTTCCAGCGGATGTTCCGTTCGTTGAGGGCGAGATGGGCGACCGCGCGCTTCTCGACTCGGTATTTACGAAGTACCGCATTGAGGCCGTCGTTCATTTTGCTGCCTACGCATACGTCGGGGAGTCCGTCACGGCGCCTTCGAAGTACTACCACAACAATACGGTAGCTGCCCTGACGGTTCTGGATGCCATGCGCGACCACAACGTTGGCTCGTTCATCTTTTCTTCGACCTGCGCAACTTTCGGCGATCCACAGTATTTGCCCATGGACGAACAGCACCCGCAAAATCCCATAAACCCATATGGTGAGAGCAAGTACTTCGACGAGCGAATCCTGAAGGCGTACGATCGTGCGTACGGTCTAAAGTTCACGGCGCTTCGCTATTTCAATGCCGCCGGCGCGGACCCGGAAGGCAGGATCGGCGAGAGCCACGATCCCGAGACGCACCTTATCCCGCTCATCCTCCAGGTCGCGATGGGCCGGCGGGAGAACATCAGCGTCTTCGGCTCAGACTACGATACGCCGGACGGCACCTGTATCCGCGATTACATCCACATTTTGGACCTCGCCGCCGCGCACGACCTCGCGCTGAAGCGCCTGAATGCGGGCGGCGCAAGCGACTTCTACAACCTCGGCAGCGAGCGCGGCTATTCGGTGCGCGAAGTGATTGCGACTTGCGAGCGGATCACCGGCAAGACCATTCCTACGGTGGAATCGCCGCGCCGAGAAGGCGATCCGCCACGTCTTGTCGCAACGGCGCTCAAAGCGCGGACCGACCTGGGGTGGACGCCGAAATACCAGGATCTGGAACCTATTATCACAACGGCGTGGAATTGGGAACAGAACCGGAAATTCTGACCGGTGAAAGAATAGGGGTCACCATTGGGTAAGGTAGTGACGGACTGGCAGGCGCTCTCGGCGGCGCTGGAGGATTATCGGGCGGCAGGCAGAACGATAGTCTCGACAAACGGCGTCTTCGACATACTGCACGTTGGTCACGTCAGATATCTCCAGGCGGCTCGAAAACTTGGGGATTGCCTGGTAGTCGGCGTGAATTCGGATGAGTGTACGCGGCATTTGAAGGGCCCAACGCGGCCCTTTGTCAATGAAGCTGACCGCATGGAGCTGCTGGCAGCGCTTGAATGCGTGGACTATGTGACGCTCTTCGGCGAATCGACACCGGAAGCGCTGCTGGAAACTATTCGGCCGAACCTCCATGCAAAAGGTGGAGACTACCACCTCGCGCTTCTCCCGGAGGCCGAAGTGGTGGAGCGCCACGGCGGCGCTGTTGTTTCCGTTCCATTTGAAGAGGGCCATTCGACGACTTTCATTGCAGACCGGATCGGACGAACCCTGGCCGGGCTGGAACAGTCCGAATAGTATGGTTACACCTCCGCCGGTCAGACCCGAACCGAGCCCACCCAGCGAAGACGCTCCCATGCCGCACCAAGATCGCAGCCTATTGAAACTGCTTGCAGGGATGATCCTTGCATTGCGTCCGAAGCAGGCGCTCAAGAACCTCTTTGTTTTTGCCGCCCTCGTTTTCGCGGGTCACCTCACCGATCCGGTGAAGGGACCTCGGAACTTTGCGCTAACCGTCGTCGCATTCTTCCTCTTCACGCTTGTAGCAGGCAGCGTCTATCTCTTGAATGACATCTTGGATGTCGAGCAGGATCGCGCCCACCCGGAGAAGCGTCGCCGACCGATAGCGTCCGGGTTATTGCCGGTTTCGTTTGCCTGGGTGATGATGGTAATTATTGCGGTTGTCAGCCTGGGCCTCTCCCTATGGGTAGATCTCTCCTTCGGCATCGTCGTCTCAACCTATTTCGTAATGCAGATCGCCTACTGTTTCGCCCTGAAGAAGATGGTGCTGCTAGACGTATTTACGATCGCGGCAGGATTTGTACTGCGGACCGTGGCGGGCGCGATGATCATCCACGTTCACATTTCACAATGGCTTTTGCTCTGCACCCTGCAATTGGCGCTGTTCCTCGGCTTCGGCAAACGGCGGCAGGAATTGGTTATTCTCGGTGAGGGCGCGGGCAAGCATCGCGCGATCTTGAACGAGTATAGCCTTCCGTTCCTCGACCAGATGATCAACATCGTGGCCGGTGTCACCATTGTATGCTACTCGGTTTACACCATCGAATCTGACACCGCGAAGCTGCATCCGCACCTCTGGATCACCGTTCCGTTCGTGCTCTATGGCGTGTGCCGCTATCTCTACCTCGTCTACCAGCGCGGGTGGGGCGGCGCGCCGGACGAAGCCCTGCGCAAGGACCGGATGCTGCAAATCGCGATCGTGCTCTGGTTTATCTCGGTTATGATCCTATTCATAGTGGATAAGGCGGGGATGCCCCTACTGCGCGTGCATTAGAGTGGGTTATCGAAGGAGTTTTGAATGCGCATACTCGTAACGGGCGCGAACGGGATGCTTGGCATCGACTTATGCGCGATGCTGGAGACTGAAGGGCATGAGGTGGTGCGTACCGATCTTACCGTGCGGGAAGGCGTTACCACCGGGCCGTGGGAGACGCTGGACATCACGGACACGCATGCCGTTTCGCGCTGCGTTCTGAACCACCAGCCGGATTTCGTCGTGCATGCCGCCGCGTATACGGACGTCGATGGCTGCGAGCGCAATCCTGATATGGCGTTTCGCGTGAATGCCCTGGGTTCCTGGAACTTGGCAAGCGTTTGCGGAGCTCACCACATTACGCTTGTCTACATCAGCACGGATTTTGTCTTCGATGGGGCGAAGGGCGAACCTTACACGGAGTTCGACACGCCGAATCCGCTTAACCACTACGGCGCGTCCAAGCTGGCCGGAGAAGAGTTCGTCCGCAGGCTTTGCCGTCAGCACTTTATCGCGCGAACCGCCTGGCTGTTCGGCGTAAACGGTCCCAGTTTCCCGGCTAAGATGCTGGAGCTAGCGCAAACGCGAAGCGAACTTTCCGTCGTCGTGGACCAGGTGGGGTGCCCGACGCACACGCGCGATCTTTCGCGAGCGATCCTCGGGCTGTTCCATTCGCAGCTCTACGGCACCTACCATATCACAAATTCCGGCTTCTGCTCCTGGTACGAATTCGCAAGGACGACTCTCGATCTGGCAGGCGTGGAAAACGTGATCGTACATCCAATGCCCGCCGACAAATGGCCCTCCCCCACAAAGCGCCCAGCGTACTCCGTGCTGCGCCACTACGCCCTCGAACTGCAAGGCCACGACAACCTTCGCCCCTGGCAGGAAGCCGTCTCCGAATTCCTCGCCCTGCGCAACGCCATCCAACCCTGACCTACTGGACCTCCACGCTTTGGGTTACGCTTAAAGAGTGTATAAGAACGCTGGATTCTCGCCCCCTAAACCCTCCACCCGCACGCGGGTACCCGGTCCGGGGGGACAGGCCAGTGTAAGGCAGAAATCCTCCCCAAAGTTGGGGGCTGGGGGGTGCTTTTTGCACACTCTCTTAGCCATGGGCAATTGCCGTCGTTGCCACTGGCAGCCGGTTATTAATGGAGCAGTCCGCGCTAACGGCCACTTAGATGGCGTGATAGGTAGGCGGCGTAGAGTCGGCAGCGAGGTCGCGCGTCGCTGCCTCTGTCCCCGGTGATCAGTCCGGCGCTGCGCAGGCGGTAGAAATTTTCGATAGCGAAGTCCGGCTCATCCTTCAGTACCTTCCACATCATCTCCGTAAGCACGGGATTCTGCTGCAGGGTTAATCTCAGCCGGCGAAGGTGGTCTCCGAACGGCCCTTCCTCCCGCAAGCCCATGTCCTCCATCTCGGCGATACTCACTCCCTGCGCGGCGATAGCTGCAAGTCCGCAGCGCACGAGGTAAGGATGCCCTCCCACCAGACCGTAAAAACCGTTCAACTCGGCGTCATTCCGCAGGGGAGAGCCATGACGTTCGTTCAGCTCTGCGATCTGGGCACGGCTAAAATCGGAGAGCGTCAGGCGAACGCCTACGTTGAAGGGCGACCGGTTCTGGTCGGCGATGAAGAGATGCGCTTCCGTTGCATAGGAGATTGCCAGCGTCAGGCGCGGCCAGGGGCCGTCCGGATCGAGCGCGCGGCGATTGTGCCAGGAGCGGAACAGGCCGAAAGCCTCGCTGCCACAGGCGTAACCGAACAATCGGTCTACCACATCCATGCCCCAAATAAGCGCTCCCGCTCCTTCACCGAGCGCCACGTCGCAAAGATAACGCTCAAGATTGCGCCCGGCACTGCGGCGGTCGTTCCAAGTCTGCTCCGGAAGGATGTCCAAATCCAATTGATCGGCCATCTCCTGTGCCAGCGTCCTGTACAGAGCGTCGGAGGAGACCAGGCTTGATTCGTCCAAACTCTGAAAGTCCGTCATAACAATGCGCGCGCCGGCCTTTCGCGCGTGCTGGAGCCCTCGGGCCAGCAGACTGGTCTTCCCGATCTGCCTCGCGCCTTTAACTAAGACAATGCTTTCCCGCCACGTAAGCGCTTGCTGGAACTGCGTATCGGTTTCGCGCTCGATATACAAAGGCGAATTCAGAGGTACCGCACCTCCCGCGGTTTCGTGGCGTTCAGAATTGTCGGCGGACAGTCGGGCAGCCTCGGCGTTGGCCGGGGGGCCGGGCAGCTTTTCCATGGCGGTGAGGCGGGCTCCAATGCGTTCACGCGACCGCAGAAAGCGCGCTCTTGGTTCTTTGATCCACTCCTCGTTCCAGAACTCCAAAACGGGCGCTCGATATATTTCCACGGCCCGCCGACATCGCTCTTCGTCTTCCTCGATGACGAGCCGTTCAAATTCCAACGTGTCGACGTCCGAGCCTTGCAGGTCCAATTGCACGACGCCTTTTCCGACGCTCGACAGTCGCCACGCGTGCAAGCCAAGGGCCTTCCGAAGCGCATAGATCGCCTGTCGGGTGCTGGGATAGTCTCCGCCCTCATACTCGTCGTTTTGCTGCGCCTCGGATGGCCAGAACATATGGGCCAGCTTACGATAGGTTTGTGGCGTGCCGTGGTGCAGGACAAGGAACGCGAGCAGACGCTCCCCCTCCCGCAAGTGCAGGCCCGTTAGTGGCGTATCACCGATCCTGGCTTCCATTTCTCCAAAGAGCCGCACTGTGAGAACCGAATCGGGCAAATCAAATCTCCTCGCAACATCAGCCGGTTTACTCTCTCTGGGTTCCCCATTTGGGTAGAGAACTCCTACTCCTTGGACAGCGCAGCTTACGAATCTTTGTAACGCATCCCCCTGATCTTGGTAACGCTGGTAACGCACCCGTTACGCAGCACCGTTTATACTCAATCCATCACGCTAACCTCAGTAGCTGAAATGGATCTCCATCCAAGTCTTACCACTCCGGGATCGCAATAAGATCCCACTTTGCATCGTTCCGGTAGAAAGGGTTATTCAAATGAGTTGCGAAGGAAATTCGCTCGAAGCAAGGTTCGCCCGTCTGGAAGAGGAGCATCGAGTCACGCTGGACGGTCGGCGGTCGGCGGTGCGTCGTTTACGGGCATTGGCCGCGCTGGTATTTGTTCTTCTCATGGGCGCGCTGCTCATTGCGCCCACACAATATGCGGCTTTCGCCCAGCATGGCAGCGGCAATAATGGCGGCGATGGGGGTGATGGAGGGGACGATGGCGATGGCCAGGGCCTAAAGAAGCGCGTCGCGGCCCTAGAGACGGCGCTCGCTGTGGAGACCAAGCGGGCAAAGACGGCGGAGGCCGCACTGCAGCACAATATCGATACGATTGCGCTGACACCGGGACCTCAAGGTCCCGCAGGACCGGCTGGTCCGAAGGGCGATAAAGGTCTGAAGGGCGACACAGGAGCTGTAGGCGCTGTCGGTCCGGCCGGTCCCGCCGGTTCAGTGGGTCCTAAGGGCGATAAGGGCGACGTCGGAGCTGTAGGCGCCAAGGGTGACATCGGAGCCGCTGGCCCGGCAGGCCCCACAGGTCCGACAGGCGCCAAGGGTGATAAAGGTGACACCGGAGCCGCCGGCGCAACAGGTCCGGTTGGACCAGTGGGTGCCAAGGGCGATAAGGGCGATACCGGCGCGACCGGCGCTCAGGGCGCTGTCGGACCGACGGGCGCCACTGGACCTAAAGGTGACAAGGGCGATACCGGATTAATGGGACCAACAGGTCCGGCAGGTCCGGCAGGCGCTAATGGAGCCAAGGGTGATAAGGGAGACATCGGCGCCACCGGCGCACAGGGTCCGCAAGGTCTTAAGGGCGATAAGGGTGATATGGGCGCACGGGGCAATGTCGGTCCGGCTGGGCAGGATGGACACGATGGCCCGCAAGGGCCTGCGGGAACGCCCGCCGACATGACGCGAGTGGCAGCGCTGGAGTTCAAAACACAATACATGAGCGCCAACAGCATCGCCAAAAGCACCATCTTTACCGCTTGCAACCTCTTCGTTGTGAACGGCGCGGGCAATACGGCCAGCATCGTCTCCAACGCCGCCGGAGAGGGTGTGGGCAACCTCATTGTCGGCTACAACGCCACAGGACATCGCGGCCTTGGTGGCGACATCCGTACCGGCAGTCACAACTTGATTGTGGGCGACGATCAGAATTACATCTCTTGGGGAGGGTTTGCTGCCGGTAGATTCAGTAACATTAACAGCACCTATGCCAGCATACTTGGCGGATACGGCAATACTGCCAGCGGTCCACATGCTACCGTCGGAGGTGGGGCCCTCAACACGGCTAATGCTGAAGCTAGTACTGTCAGCGGCGGCTCTATTCTCACTCAGAGTAACAACGACGGCTGGACCGGCGGTTCCTACCACACTCCGTAGGCCACTGGCGTTCGATGAGGTACGAACGTCATTGCGACGATCGTAAAAAGTAACTCCGCTATGGTGAAGCTGCTGGAAGGGAATTCGCTTCCAGCAGCTTCACCCTTTAACTCCTTCTTGCGATTATTTCGACCCGTTGGAGGATTACCTCGCGCATAAATGGGAATTAGATGAGGCGCTTGCATTGCGCGTCACGCAGCAGTCCGATCACGCAGATATTGAACGGAAGGCAGGCGGTATTCAGGAGGACGAACCTTCCTCGATCGATTGCTTCTTGTTCCCGCCCGTTTGCTGGGGAGGGCTTTCATGGCAGATATTACCGAACGATTCTACATAACCGGCGGCACGCTTCCATCCCACGCTGCCTCCTATATCGTCCGGCAGGCAGACAAAGATCTGTTGGACGGACTTCGAGCAGGCGATTTCTGCTACGTCCTCAATACACGGCAAATCGGAAAATCCTCTCTGATGGTGCGCGCGGCGAAACAGCTCCGTGCGGAAGGACATCGCGTCGCTCTGCTGGACCTGACGGCGATCGGCCAAAATGTCACTATTGAAGAGTGGTACGATGGCCTGCTCACTTTGGTAGCTGAGCAGCTCCACCTTAGGGATGAAATGGAGGACTTCTGGCTGGATCACGAGCGGCTTGGGCCCATGCAGCGCTGGATGGAGGCGCTGCGCCGCGTTGCGCTGGAGCAGCGCAAGGAAAGATTGTTTCTCTTCGTGGACGAGATCGACTGCGTGCGCAGCCTGCCGTTCGCAACCGACGAGCTTTTTGTAGGAATTCGGGAGTGCTACAACCGGAGGGTGCAGGATCCGGACTTTGAACGGCTGACATTCTGTCTCCTTGGAGTCGCTACCCCCGCCGATTTGATCGCCGACTCACGTTTGAGCCCCTTTAACATCGGTACTCGGATCGAGCTGCGCGATTTCACGCTCCAGGAGGCGACGCCGCTGGCGGATGGGCTATGCAGAACGAATTCGAGAATCCAAAATCGAGCTTTGCTGGAACGAGTGCTCCATTGGACCAGCGGCCACCCCTACCTGACCCAGCGCCTGTGCCGCGCGGTTGCCTCTGAAGTGGGCTCACGGGAATCGGAATTTGGCGTTCCGCTGGTCGATCTAATGTGCCGGGATCTGTTTCTGCACCCGCAGGCGCAGAATACCGACGACAATCTGGCTTTTGTGCGCAACTGCCTGCTTCGGGGCGAAGCCGTGGCGCCCGCGCTTCTGGATCTCTATGGACAAATCCATTCAGGCTCCAAGATTCGCGAGACGGCTGCGAATCCGCTGCACGTGCTTCTGCGCCTATCCGGCATCGTGAGTGTCGCGCGTGGTGTGTTGCAGCTGCGAAACCGGATTTACCGTCGGGCTTTCGATAAGGCGTGGATTCTCGCCAACATGCCCGATGGCGAATTGATACGGCAGCGCAAAGCATACAAGCGTGGCGTGGCACGCGCGGCAACGATCTTTGGCGGCCTAGCGGCGCTGGTTACCAGCCTGCTCGCCCTTGCGGTCGTGAGCGCGCGCCATGCCCGCTCGGCTGAAAGAAACGCCTCCCACCTGCTGTATATCGCCGATATGAACCTGGCGCAGCGGGAATGGGAAGCGGGAAATGTCGCCCACGTCTTGGAATTGCTGGAAGAAACGCGGAACAGTGAGGACAGAGGCTTTGAATGGGAGTATTGGGATAGGCAGTGCCACCAGAGCCTGCGAACGTTGGCTCTTACGGGCGTTGTGACCGGCGTGGCGTTCTCGCCCGACGAGGCGCGCCTCGCATGTCTGAGTGAACACGGCATGCTGAAAATATGGGATGTGGAAAGCGGCAAGGAGCGCGTGGAGCTACAGCTTCCTCCACAGTTCTGCAGTGGATTGGCATTCTCGCCGGACGGAACTAAGCTCGTGGTTGGCGTCGGGAGCGAGGCACAGGTCCGGGATGCGAGCGATGGACGCCTGCTGAGGACATTGACTTTGGCGGCGGGGCAGGTTGAAGGGCTGACATATACCCCGGACGGGGATTTTCTCATTGCAGGCAGCGATAAAGGCGAGTTCCTGGTCTGGAACGCCGCTGATTTTCAGGAACGCCTAAAAATTTCTAAAAAAAGCTCGGGGATACACTCCATTTCCATTTCGGACAAGGTCTATGCGATCTGTACGCAGGACGGCAACGTGCAAATCCGCGATATTAAGAGTCAACGGGAAATACGGACGATACGCTCGGATTTTGCAGCCGGTGCGATTGCAATGTCGCGGGATGGCGCGCTTCTCGCCGGTGGTGAGCGACAGGGCGGCGTCAAGGTAGTGAGTGCGGCGACTGGAGCCACGGTGTTTCACTTAGGCACGGAGCAAAAGCTGCGCGCTATCCGCTTTTCCGGCGATGGATCGCGCATTCTCGCGGCGCACGCCAATGGAGTGAATTCCTGGAATGCCCCTTCCGGGCGGCTGCTCTATACCTTCAAGGAAAACCTGGACGAGATAAAAACCTTTGCGGTTTCGCGTTCGGAAAGGTATATCGTCGTAGGTTCCGTGGATGGCCGCGTGAAGGTTTGGGATTTGCGAACGGTCGGCATTCCACGCACGCTTCACGTCAGCGCAAAATCACTGTGGAACGTTCAGTTTTCGCCGGACGGCAAGCGGCTCGTAACGAGCGGAACCGATGGGGATGCGACCTTCTGGGACGTACGAAGCGGTATCCGATTGAGGACCATTCACGTCGGCAGCCGGCGAATAACGCCCGCCGTTTACTCTCACGATGGCGCGTTCGTTCTCACGGGGGACACTGCCGGAAATGCCAAATTGTGGGATGCCGCCACCGGAAATCTCGTGCGGAGCTTTGTCGGCCATACGTCCGCAATAAATGCTGCTTCGTTTTCTCCGGACGACCGGACACTCTATACCGCCAGCGACGATAAGTCGACGATCGAGTGGAATGTGGCCGACGGCCGGATAGTCGAGCGGTTCGCCGGGCATGCAAAGCCCGTGGAATCGTTGGCGCTTTCCAGCGACGGATTGCGTTTACTAACGGCGGGCGACGATGCCAAATCCATTCTATGGAATGTACGGACGGGCAAATCGGTGCGAACGTTTCCTTCTCCCGCGGAGGTCTGGGGCGTGGCGTTCTCGCCGGACGGGAATCGCGTCGCAACGGCCAACCTGCGCAGCACGGCTCAGGTGTGGGATGTCAATTCGGGCAGGCTGCTGACTACGTTGAAGGGGCACACGGGCTGGCTGATCGGGGTCACGTTCTCGCCTGACGGCCGGCGCATCCTTACGAGCAGTCGAGACGGCACGGCCAAGCTCTGGGAAGCGCAATCGGGCCGCGAGCTTCTTACGCTGCGCGGCCATCAGCGGCAGGTATCCGGGGTCGCCTTTTCACCGGACGGGCACAAAATCGCCACCGTCGGGCAGGACGGCGACGTTCGGATTTGGGATACCACGCCTGCTGACGCTCCATAGCCGAGTATCAGAAGGTCACTCCATAACAAAGAACGCCAGCGTCCTCCCCTTGCCGGCAGTGGTGGCATTTATCGGCGTGGTTCCGTTGAAGAGGACCAGCAAGCCTTGTTTGCCGCCGCCTTTAGGATCGTCGAGGATGAGGTCGAGACCTTCTCCGGGCAGTTTCGGTGAGGACCACAACGTCGAACCGGTCCTTGTCTCGCGGAATGTGATAAAGTACGTGTTCGTGAACGAAACTTTCGGTTTGCCCGGATTCTGAGGGTCGGGACCGATGGTTGTATCTCTGTCAAGCTGGTAGAGGTAGTACACGTTTGCTCGCTTGATGTACCAGAGGCCGTACAATCCTCCGGCGCCTAATTGGTCCGGGACGCCCATCGAGGCAAGAAACTCCGGCGTGGAGTGCATGTCGCCCCAGACGTTCTTCGGAGGGCTAGGAGCGGGTATTGGATCGACTAGCCAGTCATCCTGGCGGACGGCCGTCAGGTTCACCTTGTAGGCCAGGACGTTCTTGGAGGTCGGCGCGAGGAGAACGCGCTCGGTTCCGTCCTGAAGGCGAGTCACGCCAACGATCGGCATGGGGTTGGGAGCCTGCTTGCGGACAAAGGTAGTGCCGTTCCAGGTCCATAGCGCGTCGGAAGTGAGGATGACCGCGGGACGATCGGCGCCGCCCATATGACCGACTGCCAACCTGTCCGCCGGTGCGTGCGCGTCGCCTGTGAACTCGGTAACGAACGCCTTGCCATCCCAGCGTTTTACTTCGAGCGTAGAGGAGTTCTTATCGTCGGGCTTCTCGCTGAGCGTAATCAGGCGTGGTTTGCCGTCCCCTGTTACGTCGTCAACCGCGATACGGCGGGGCAGAGTCTTGAACTCTTCCTTCCAGGCGTACTTGAACGTCGGCGCGACGTTTTTTACTCTGCCCGCGCTCTCTATGTACCCTTGGAACGTGTGGTTATGCGCGCCGTAGTAGTTGCCGCGATCGTTGCGCATGGTGGTCTGACGTCGGCCCGTGAGCTGATCGAGAGATCCGGGACTGCCGCTGACATGGCAGTGCTGGCAGGCTACCCCCTCCTTGCGTGCATATTCGGGTCTCGCCGATGCGCCAACCGCGAGACCGGTGGACCATCCTGAGGCGGCAAGCGCGATTAGAACGAACTTTATTTGAATACGCATACGTATGCGGCCTTTCCAAAAGTCGTATGCCCACCGCAAATGGATCTGCCGTGGGCTTCGTGAGTGGCTATTGGTTGTGTTCCGGCGGTCGGCGTGACGCCTAGCCTGCTCAAAACACATAATTATTATGTACCAAGATGCATCAGCATTCCCAACTGGTACACGCAAAATGTTACAACCCACGCCAACCCGGTCATGTAGGCCATCTGGAACAAGGGCCATTTCCAGCCATTTGTCTCCCGTCGAACTACCGCGACCGTCGACATACACTGCATCGCCAGCACGTAGTAGATCATCAGACAGACGGCCACGAGTGGGGAATATATGGGACGCCCGGTGCGCGGGTCGACATCGGCCTTCATCTTGTCGCTGAGCTGCGATTGCCCCTTCTTTTCGTCGGCGTCTTCCACACTGTATACCGTTCCCATGGTGCCGACGAATACTTCGCGTGCTATGAAGGAGGAGACGATGCCGACACCCATCTTCCAGTCGAATCCGAGCGGCTTTATCACCGGCTCGATCAGGTGGCCCAACCCGGCAATATAGGAGTGCGACAACTGCTCCCGCGGGTCCGCGCCGGGCCTGTTCGGGTGCGTTGAGAGAAACCACACAACTACGGAAACCGCCAGGATTATCGTCGCCGCACGCTTTACGAATAACCCCGCCCGCTCGACCATTTGGAGCGCGGCGGTGCGGATGGAGGGCAGGCGGTAGGGCGGCAGCTCCATGAGGAAAGTAGGCGCAACGCCTTTGAGCAGAGTGCGGTGGAAAATCCAGGCCATGCAGAATGCAGCAATCATGCCCAGGAAATACATGGAGACGAACGTCGCGCCCGGAAGCGTCAGAATTGCGAAATCGCCGATACGCAGAAGCGGTTTGTTCGGGATAAACGCACTGATCATCAGCAGGTAGACCGGCAGACGGGCCGAGCAGGACATCAGCGGAGCCACCAGGACCGTTATCAATCGCGCCTTGCGGTCGCCGATTGTCCGAGTCGCCATGATACCCGGTATGGCGCAGGCGAAGGAAGATAGCAGAGGGATGAACGACTTGCCGTGCAGGCCCACCTTGCTCATCAACTTATCGATGAGAAATGCCGCGCGCGCCATGTAGCCGGTGTCTTC
>JAYTEU010000523.1:0-2319 GCA_043734985.1 Chthonomonadaceae bacterium | reverse complement strand
AGCGCCGCGCTCATAAACGACATCGATCTGTTTATGACGCACACCGCGGGCCGCTCCACCGCGATCACAGGCGTTGTGAAGGCCGTGCTGGTGCCGGATGTAATGACCGCCGACCTTTCACAGAACACCACGAAAGCCGCTTATCTCGGCGTCGAGACCGGAGGCGCTACGGGGAGCAAGTTCGGCGGACGCGCCCTTACGGATGACGTCGTCGACACTTCGCTCGGCGTGATCTTCGGCAATACAATTCCCGCGCTTGGGCTTGCACCGGACGACGGCAAGGAGATTGCCGCGCTCACCTCGGACAACGTCAGCGCGACGACTGCTCCGAAGCACTTCCAGGACGGCAGCGCCGGGTTCGGCGCCGCGCAGTTCCCGTACCTCGGTTCGCCTCAATAGACGATCGTTAAGCTCCGGCGCCGCGGTCCTCTCTGGAACGGCGGCGCCGGCGGCCACCCGAGCAGGCGGTGCTGGAAATGCCCGTTCATAAATCTTCAAGCCAATTTACGACACTGGGGCATCGATCGGTCAACCCGGCGTGGCTCTTCGCCTGCCTTGCGGCGATCGGTGGCGGCATCTGGTCCGTTGTCGTCAGTTTCCGCGCGCATCCCAGCGCCCCTGTGCGACTACCCCCAGCCGCTAGCCGCGGTCCCTACGATCCCGCGCAGACCCCGAACGCGATCGCCGCGTTCAGCCGGCGCGTCCGCGACGATAAGCGGGACTGGCTTATCCGCTCCCTGCTTGCCGGCTACTACCTCCAGCGATGTCGCGAGACAGGGGATATAGGTGACGCGGTCCGCGCCGAGCAGATGGCGCGCCAGTCTCTAGCCCTATTTTCGCGGGCCAACGATGGCGCGCGCGACCAGTTGGCGATGAGCCTGCTGACGCAGCACCGATTTCCGGAGGCGCTTCGCACGGTCACGCCCGCCACACTACCCAGGATCGGAGCGACCAGTAACGTTCGCCCTCAGACGCGGCTTCTTCGAGCAGAGATCAGCCTGGAGATGGGCGACTACGATGCCGCCGACCGGGAACTGCTGCAGGCCCGTGAACGCGAAAACGGGCCGAATGCCGTGGCTCTCTGGGCGCGGCTCCTTGAGATCAACGGCAAGCCCGAACAGGCGCTGGAGCAGATGGGCCACGCACAGGCCGCCGCCGATGCCAACAGCGGAATGCCTGCTCCCAACTTGGCCTGGTTTCATATGCGCGTTGGAAATATCCTCGCGGATTTGGGCCGCGCCGATGAGGCGGAACGATCCTTCAAGGAGGCGCTCGCGATCTTTCCCAATGACTACCGGACTCTCACTTCGCTCGCCAGGCTTGAGGCCGGCCGGGGAAACTGGCGGGCCGTTCTGGATTGGGGCAATCGGTCGGCAGCCATCGTGCCGACTCCGGAGGTCGTAGCGCTGCTCGGCGACGCCTATTCGGCGCTGGGAACGCCCAAGAAGGCCGAGGAACAGTATGCGCTGGTAGAGACCATCGCCAAACTTGCGAAGGCGCAGGGCGCCGTCTACGACCGCCAGCGGGCGCTGTTCTGCGCCGACCACGGTCGAAACCTGGATGAGGCGCTTGTGTTGGCCCGGCGCGAGCTGCAGGTGCGGCACGACGTCTACGCCTACGATACATTGGCCTGGGTATGCACCAAGAAGGGGCTTAAAACAGAGGCCGAGGCTGCGACGGCCAAGTCTCTCAGCCGTGGGACTCAGGATGCCCGACTCTTCTACCATGCGGGAATGAGCGCCCTGGCAGCGGGCAACCCACCGCTTGCAAGAGAATATCTCACGCGCGCCCTCCGGCTTAATCCCTATTTCCTCCCGTTTGCACCTGATAACGCCAGGGCGCTTTTGGCCAAGATGGCATCGAAATGAGCGCCGAAGGCTCGCCAAAAGTTCAATACTTCATTATCTTCCTGGTCACGCTCCTAATCGGAACGAAAACGCCCGCGCGCGCCCATCCCATGGGTAATTTTTCCATTAACCACTACGCGCGGTTCACGTGTGAACGCAGGCAGATCAACCTGCGGTATGTGCTGGACATGGCGGAGATTCCGACCGTGACGGAGGTGGCCGTTATCGACGCCGACCGTGACCGAACGATCAGCTCCGCCGAGCTCACGCGCTATGCGTCCACCACGGCCCGAAAGCTTAGCTCCGGCCTTAGCCTGGCCATCGACGACCGTCTGGCCGCGACGACTCCCGTGGCTCCGGAAGCGGAGATGCTGCCCGGCGCGGGCGGGCTTCAGACACTGCGTATTACCTTCAGCGTGACGGCAAACCTGCCGGCGTCGAGCCGGGGCGAGTGGCGCATAGCCTATCGCGA
>JAYTEU010000522.1:0-3962 GCA_043734985.1 Chthonomonadaceae bacterium | reverse complement strand
TCCGGTTGACCCGGTGCGCCGTCGGGTTCTTCAAGGCGCTTTGAGCATGGCGCTCGGCCTGGCGCTACCTGGCGGAGAAGAGCGGCTTGTCGTCTCCGGTAAGCCGCGCGGGACGCACGTACAATTGAACCAGGTCGGGTACTTGCCGACCGAGCCGAAGCGCGCCGTCGTTTGCACGAAAGAGTACGTTCCGGCAGACATGTTTACTATTGTTGATGACGATCTACGGCGCGAAGTACGATATTCGGCAAGGCTCAAAGAGTACGAAACGGCAGGCGGACTGGGCTATGGATCTTATTCCCGGTACTTTTTCGCCGATTTCGATTCATTCCGGCGAGACGGTCGATACCGCCTACGACTTTCTAACGGCGATCTGTCCGCGCCCTTTTCGATCGGTTCAAAACTGTATACGGAGCTCGGCCCAATGATGCTCCAGTATTTCAGCATGCAGCAGTGTGGCCGGCAGGATCACCCAAAGCGCTCCCCCTGCCACATGGACGATGGCGTGATAGAGGGCGGCCCGCGCAACGGCGAGCGCTTCGATGGGTCCGGGGGCTGGCACGACGCCGGCGACTTCCTCAAATTCGTTGAGACCACGAGCTATGTCACGGCCCTGCTTCTATTCGGCTACGAGGTCAACTCCAGCGAACACGGAACAAGTGGAGCAACCGCATCTAAAGCAGCCTTACTGAACAATGCCCGCACGGGCCTCGACTGGCTGCTGAAGATGCATCCAACGCCGGACGAGTTCTACTATCAGGTGGGCAATGACGGCGATCACGATAGCTGGCGACTACCGGAACAGGATAACCCGGAGTTCAACCACAATTGGAAGCCGCGCCCGGTCTTGTTCGGAATAGGGGCTAATCTCGCCGGCCGATGCGCGGCTGCCTTTGCGATGGCCTCCCGATACTACAGGCGCGACGAACCGCAATTCGCGGCGCTGTGCCGTAAGGCAGCCATTTCAGTGTTCGAACTAGGACTTAGGAACCAGAACGTTCTGACGACGCGTCCCGCATCCTACTATCCCGAGAAGACCTGGACGGACGACATGGAATGGGGTGCGGTGGAGCTCTTTAGGGCGACGGGCGATCGGAAATACCTTCAGGCATCGCTCGATTTTGCGCGGCTCGCCGGGCCGGCCGCAGCGGAAACTAGCGTTTACAATACACATGCGCTCGCGCACTATAGTCTCTACCACCATGCGCCTCGCGCACAGCGGGAGATGCTGCTAAAGTACATGCGCTCGGATGCAGAACTGGTCCGGGATCGCGCCCAAAACCCTTACGGTTTGGGTACTCCGTATATCTGGGGCACCGCGGAGGCAGCCGCGGGCAGCGCGCTTACATGCCTTCTTTATGCTAGACTCTCTAACGAGAAGGAGTATTTAAGCCTGGCGCGCAGGCAGAGAGACTTCATTTTGGGCTGCAATCCGTTCGGAATATCCTGTGTCATCGGCGCGGGCTCCCGCTACCCGCAGTTTCCGCATCATCAATTCGCGAATATCGCGAAAGTGCAGCTTACGGGCGCGGTTGTAGGCGGGCCGACAAGCTTCGATATCTACAAGGGCGAGGCGATAGCGCTCGACAAGCCGGGATTTCCGAGCATGAATGTCGGCCCATTACCGCCGGAGGACCGGGAGGACGAGGTCGGCGTGTACCACGACGCCGTGCAGGACTATATCACAAACGAGCCGGCCAACGACTACACGGCCAAGTTTCTGCTGCTGAATGAGTTCTATTCTTAGCCCTTACTTGCGGAAATCAACGACCGGGGAGCCTATAACTTCCAGCTTGGGGGTAATGCCGAGGCCGGGGCCAACGCCGGCGGCCATCCTGCCGTGATTGCGACGGGGCGCGCCATCCGCAACGCTGACCGTGACGTAGCTGTTGAAATCAGTACAGGTAAACAGGAACTCCGGCGGCGTGCTCTGCGCAAGATGAGCGATGGCCGCGGTCGTGATGTCTCCTCCCCAGCTATCCTCCAGAGTCATCGCAATGCCCAGGGAAACGCACAGATCGCGCGCCTGAACCGTTTTAGTCAGCCCCCCGAACTTGCTAATCTTTAGGTTGACAACGTCCATCGCGAGGTCGACGCGCCCGCGCAGGAGCGTATCGATACTGTCGATACACTCGTCGAGGACGAATGGAAAGTCACAGTGGCGGCGGACGGAGAGGCACTCCTCGTAGGAGAGGCACGGCTGCTCGATATAGACATCCACGTCTCGGACCGCCCTGGTTACGCGCATCGCCTCGTGCGGCAGCCATCCGGTGTTCGCGTCCGCGACCAGGCGATCTCCCGGCTGCATCTCCGCGGCGACTGCGCGAATGCGGAGGATATCTTCGTCCGGGTCGCCCCCTACCTTAAGCTGAAACCTTCGGTATCCCTCCGAGCGATACTGCGCCACGCGTCCGGCCATGATCTCCGGCGCTTCCTGCGAGATCGCGCGGTAGAGCGTCACGTCATCGCCATACCGCCCGCCCAAAAGGATGCAGAGGGGCTGACCGGTCACCTTGCCGAGAATGTCCCAGCAGGCAATGTCGATACCCGATTTTACGTAAGGATGGCCTTTCAGCGCCGCATCCATCACCCGGTTCAGCTTGCCTAACTGGCATGGATCCTCGCCGATCAGGTGGGGAGCCAGCTCGCGGATGCCCGCCCGCACTCCATTTGCGTAAGCCGGAAGGTAAAATGGTCCCAGCGGGCAGACTTCACCGTAGCCAATGATTCCGGTATCCGTCTCGACCCCGACGATCGTGGTGTCAAACACGGTGACCGACTTGCCGCCGGACCATTTGTAGCTGCCTTCGCAGAGCGGTAGATCGACCTGGCAAGCGAATATGCGGGTTATTTTCATTGCGGCTCCTCGAACTATCCGGAGATTGGATCATGCATGTTTGGTAAAGACGGTCCTACCCTGCTGGAGCTGCTGCATCAGGCGCTCTGCTCCACGGAGCGAGGCTACGACCTTCTCGCCCCAAAATTCGATGCGACGCCGTTTCGCACTCCAGACGAAATCCTTATCCCTTCCATCGAGGCGGTCGGCCCCGTAGATGCGGCACTGGACCTCTGCTGCGGGACCGGCGCGGCGATGCGTCTCCTGCTTCCTAACTGCCGGGAGCGACTGGCCGGAGTAGATTTCAGCCAGGGAATGCTTTCCGAGGCGCGCCGTCATCTGGACGAGACGCCAGGCCCGGTTCAGCCGGAACTGATCCGCGCCGATATCTTCGAACCGCGCTTCTCCGCCGAATTCGACGCCGTCACTTGCTTCGGCGCGCTGGGCCATGTTATTCCGGCGGATCAGCGGGCTTTTGTACGCATCGTGCGCGCCGCGCTTAAGCCCGGCGGGCGGTTCGTGTTTGTTACAAGCTGCCATCCGCAATTTTTTTCGCCGGTCGGCATTGTGCTCCACGCATTCAACGCCGTTATGCACGTAAGAAACGTCCTCATCAAGCCACCCTTCATTATGTACTATCTTACGTTTCTGCTGCCCGAGGTCGAGCGCCTGCTAGTGGACGAGGGTTTCGCCATCGAAGTGCGATCCGGGCTGTTCCCATCGCCGATGGAGCGGTACCAACTGGTGATTGCGACTCGAATCTGATCGTGTAAACGGAAGCTGGACGTCTCGAGGTGTATCCAATGGCTGTATAGGTGCAGACCGAGAATCGCGGGAATCATGGCACGGCTTGTCGTCGTGCCGGTCTTTGGGCTTGACACGGAATGCAAGTACCAAGTGGTCCATTGCCGAACTAGGAATGTGCTGCCCCCGCGAACGTCGGCGGCGTGACATTCTATGCACCTAGCGCACGGATTGATCGGACAGGCAGTTGCGTGCCCCGATGTCGAAGGGGTTATGACTCGAGGAACCCGCCTTCCAAGAGGCCTTCCGATCGGTCGCGGCGTTAGCGTGGGGATTCCGTGAGGTTATGTCAGGAGACGGCTGGTCCAGGCAGAGGTGGTGG
>JAYTEU010000521.1:0-2195 GCA_043734985.1 Chthonomonadaceae bacterium | reverse complement strand
CTGGGAATAGAGAACCACGGCTACCAGGGCAACGATCCGGAGTTCCTGACCGGCCTGCTGCTGGACGTCGACTCCCCACGATTAGGTCTAACGCTCGATTCCGGCAACTTCTACTGGCGCGGCTGGCCTCTGTCGCGCGTCTATGAGATCTACGAGCAGTTCGCGCCCGTGGTCAAGCACACGCATATCAAAAATATTGCTTATCCCGCTGAAATCCGGGAGTCGCAGCGCGAGATCGGCCACGAGTACGGCAAATACGTATCCCCGATCCATGAAGGCGACATCGACCATACCCGCTATTTCGCCGCGCTCCGCAAGGCCGGTTACGACCGCGATCTCTGCCTGGAGGACGAATCGCTGGGCAAATTCACCCCAGACGAGCGCAAGGCCAACCTCCGCGCCGCCGCCGACTTCTTCCGCAAGCAAATTAATGAGCCTGCCACGCAGGAGTAGAGGCAGTCGGCATTTGTCGGTTGGCGTAATCGAGTACGCTTGCGAACCATTTGCTATCGCTTCATCTCTATCCGAGAACAAGCTGACAAGGTGAGAGAGTAATTCGTCATTATCTGCGTCCATCTGCGACATCTGCGGATTAGCCTCTAGTTTTTCGGTTGATTTTCGGCCCCGGGATGGGGTACACTTCTTTGGTTTGCGTGGCTATATGCAGACGACCTAACACTGTCGCGGACCCGGCGGACGGGTGAGGGCTTGCCCTTTCACCGCTGGGAGCGAAGCGACGGGAAGACGGATTTGCCGAAAAATATCGTACCGGCAGATCCATGGCCAACCCGGAAGGAACAGACAATTGGCATCCCTTTCCATGAAAGAACTCCTCGAAGCAGGAGTTCATTTCGGACATCAGACGCGCCGCTGGAACCCCAAAATGAAGCGGTACATCTACGGCGCGCGTAACGGCATCTACATCATCGACCTGCATCAGACCCTGAAGCTCTACGAGGACGCGCAGAAGTTCGTGCAGGAGATCGCCGCAAACAACGGCAGAGTCCTCTTCGTCGGCACTAAGAAGCAGGCGCAGGACGCCATTTCCGAGGCGGCCATTCGCTGCCGCCAGTACTACATCAATCAGCGATGGCTCGGCGGAATGCTCACCAATTTCCGCACCATCCGTGATCGCGTAAAGCGCCTGGATGAGCTGAACGTGATGGACGCGAACGGCACGCTTGCCCGCCTCACCAAGAAAGAGGCCGCGATCCTGACCGAAGAGCGCGAGAAACTGGAGCGGTACCTGGGCGGTATCAAGACGATGCCCGGCCTGCCCGATGTGCTTATCATTATCGACTGCAAGAAGGAGCACATCGCGATTGCCGAGGCGCGCCGCCTTGAGATCCCGATCGTCGCGCTCGTCGATACCAACTGCGATCCCGACGAGATCGACTACGTTATCCCCGGCAACGACGATGCGATTCGCGCTATCAAGCTCGTCTGCGGCAAGATGGCGGATGCCATCGCCGAGGTGAAGCAGGCGGAATGGGATGCCGAAGAGCTCGCCCGCAACCCGGTCCCGCTTGAGTATGTCCCCGACGGCATGGACAAGCCCGACGTAGACAACATGGACGTAGCGACCTTGGAGTCAACGGCTGCCCCGGTGCTGGCGTCCGATTTTGTCGTGGCGCGTGGTATCGAAGACGAATACTCGACTATGGGCCAGGTTCCGGACGATCTGGAGCCGGTCGTCACGCCCGCGCCTCCGGTCGTCACGCCCGCGCCGCCCGCGGTGGACGAACCCGTTGCCGCAGAATAGGCTGGCCTGTATTGCAAACGTTCCGGCCGGGCGCCTGTCAATCACATCGTGCCGAAGCGCACCGGTGTGACGTTAAGCGCCCGCCGAAAATACCGTGTGAGTTTCATTGCGCGGCACTTCGACCCATTCCGGTTCCCTCTCTCCCCTCTCCTTGCAGGAGAGGGCAGGGGGTGAGGATCCCTCTCCTTGCAGGAGAGCGGGTACCCGCCTGCGGGAGATGGGGGCGAGGTTCCGCGTAGTAACAAGAGAAGGTAAAGAGAATGGCTGAGATTAGCGCCGCAATGGTTATGAAACTGCGCCGGCAGACCGGCGTGGGCATGATGGTGTGCAAAGAGGCTTTGAAGGAGACCGACGGCGATTTCGAACAGGCCATCTTGTACATTCGCAAAAAGATGGGTGTCAAGGCTGGTGGCGGGATGGATCGAGTTGCCGG
>JAYTEU010000520.1:0-2042 GCA_043734985.1 Chthonomonadaceae bacterium | reverse complement strand
GCATAGAGCATCTCGACGCCGTGTATACCGTAGTGCAGCAGGCCGGGATTGCCGGAGTGAAGCGACGCCGCGGTCCAGGTATCGACCGAGAGGATTTTTCCCAGCGTCTCCGCCCGACTTCGTGCCGCCGCGATCTGCGAATCATACCGAAGCGCGGAGCAGGAGAGGAGAGGGGCATGATGCTTCTCCGCCAGCCTTATCATGGTATCCGCGTCCGCCACGGTCTCCGAGAAAGGCTTATCGACAAAGGTCGGCAGCCCTGCCTCCAGGAAGATTCGGGCGGGCGCAAGATGCCGCGATCCCTGGTTCGATTCGATCATGACCGCATCGATTTTGCCCAGAAGGTCTTCCGGCCGGGCTACCAGCTCGATCCCGTACTCCTTGAGCTTGGCGACGTATCCTGGGATTCGCTCCGGCATGATCCGCGACTCGCCGGGACAGCCCGCAACCACTTTTGCGCCCTGAACCCACTCTTTTTCGGCGATGTCGATGTGGTTGAAACGCTGAGTGAACGCCACAACGTGCGACGTGTCGAAATCCACCAGTCCAATTCGTATCATGTTTTCCTCGTTTTATATAGGGAGTTACCGGCGTCGCCACCCAGTAGCAGGCAGTAGTTCTCGGCCACCTTTCGGAACGCGTTTGCATACTCCTCGATCTTCGTGGACTGGAAATGCTTGAACCACGGAATGCCGTAGATAAGGCCATTTATCCGCTCGCATACCGGCAGGCTCCCGAAAGGCTGACGGAGGTCACGGTCGGTATTGGCCAGGCGCGTGGGCCTGCCGTGCCCGTAAACGTCGCACGCATTTAAGAGCGGATGGTCGTGGAGGGTGTGGTTGCCTCCCGGCGAACAGGGAGCGCCCTCCGCGCTGACCGCCTTGCAGAAACGCGCCAGGGGGAGATTGCCGATTTCCGACGGCCGGTAGAGGCCGCGCGGAGAGTACCAGCCCGCCATGTTACTGCCGGAACCCTGTGCGGTCCGGTGCGCCCCGATGCCCGGCACGTCATCCAGCAGATCCCAGAAATAGTTCACGGCGCGGCGTATCGCCTCGGCGCGCGCGTCGTAGGACTTCAGTTGAACGCGTCCCACTGCCGAACTGATCTGGTGCATACGATACTTGCAGCCGCCCAGAGGCAGTCCGACGAACGGATTCAGATCCTCCGTGGGAAGCGCCGTCTTGAACCGCTCGTAGTGGCCGAAAGCGATGGCGCGGTCGTAGATTTCGCGGTCATCGGTGACCAGCATGCCACCCTCGCCGATTGCCAGCGACTTTCCCGCCATGAGCGACATCGCCCCGACGTCGCCGATCGTTCCCAACTTGCGCCCCTTGTACAACCCTCCCTGAGCGTGCGACACATCCTCGATCACACGGACATGGTGACGCCGTGCGACCTCCATAATCGGGTCCATTTCCGCCGGATGGCCCGCGTAGTGAACCACGACAATCGCCTTAGTGCGCTCGGTAATTCGATGCTCTATATCCCCTGGCGCAAGGCAGAGCGACTCGGGATCGATATCCGCGAACACCGGCGTCGCGCCGAGCGAAAAGCACGGGAGAGCCGAGGCCCAATAGGTCATGCCAGGACAAATGATCTCATCGCCCACTCCGACATGCAGGCCGAACATTGCGGAGTGAAGCGCCGCCGTACCGTTGCAGCAGCCCAGCGCAAACTGAGAGCCCTGCCAGGCCGCGAACTCCGCCTCGAACTTCATCGTGATGTCCCAGCCGGACATCGCTCCCCGCCGGAGCACATCCAGCGCCGCCTCTTCATCTTCCGCTGTAATAATGGGCCATTTGAAGAGATCGCCGGGATCGCTCGTGACCGCCTTCGGGCCGCCAAGGATTGCCAAGGGACCGATCGAGCTCATAATGTCACCTCACGCTCGCTGCTCGCACGCCAGGCCACGCCACCTGGCGGTTACCTACGGTCGATCCATGTAAAGGGGATGTCGGACTTGAGATTGGATTGAGCGCTAGGCAATTGGATTCATCTATTCAAGCGCCTATTCGCTCATGTTCAGGGCGACTCCTCCAGAG
>JAYTEU010000519.1:0-19567 GCA_043734985.1 Chthonomonadaceae bacterium | reverse complement strand
TCGGCAATCGGATCTGGGAATTGGACTCAGGCGCAGGTTATTCACCTGTTCACCCGCTCGCGCTTTAGTTGTTCTCGTCTCGGCCGCTCGGCCACGTCTGATTGTGAACGGGCGCGAGGATTGCGAGCACTTCGGACATTAGTTCAGCGTCAATCGGCGCTTCGATCCAGGCGGCGTTCTGCTCGACCTCTTGCCGGGAGCGCATGCCGGTAAGCGTGGTCGCGATACCCGGGCTGGAGACGGCGCATTGGAGCGCGAGCTCGCCGATCTCCGCGCCGCGACGGCGGCAATGCTCGGCGGCGGCGCGACAGGCCGCGCGGATGGACTCGCCTGCCGGATGCCACTCCGGAAGCTCGCGGCCCGTGAGCAGTCCCATGGCAAACGGCGAGGCGTTGATCACTCCCACGCCCTTTCCGTGCAGATAGGGCAGATGGTCTGCCAGTGAGTTGTCGTTCAGCGTGTGGTGGCAATAAGTGAGGATCGTGTCGAGCGGTTCGCGATCCAGTACGGCGTGATAGACCTTGAGAGGCAGCCCGCTGACGCCGATGAATCGCACCTTGCCCTGTTCGCGCGCCTGATGCAGCGCGGGGATCGCCTCGCCGATTACCTGGTCGATCGACACAAACTCGATGTCGTGGCAGGTGATGATGTCAATGGTCTCTACCTGAAGGCGTTGGAGGCTCTCGTCGATGCTTCGCAGCACGCGGGACGGCGAGAAATCGAAGTCCGCGCCACCGTACCGCCCTACTTTCGTCGCGAGAATGTACTGGTCGCGCGGGACACCACGGAGCGCTTCGCCGAGCGCGGTTTCCGCTCGGGTCAGGCCGTAGAAGGGAGCGACGTCGAAGAGGTTGATGCCCTGGTCGATCGCGGCATGCACGGCCCGCACTCCCTCGGCTGCATCGACTTCCCCGAAGACACCGCCGAGCGGCGACGCGCCGTACCCGAGTATCGAGACCTCCAACCCTGTACTGCCAAGCGGTCGTGTTTGCATCCGTGGGTTCCTATCGCCGGACAACTGGAATACGCCACATTATAGTGGACCTATCGGCGGCGCGTCAAGCGGCGCGGCCAGATTTCGGTTATCCAGGCTCGTTAGAAACGGACCTTGACACGTCACGGCCCTTATGTTAACCTTGTGTAATATGAATGGTTAGTGCAGAGTTGACCGGTTGCAAGGAATAATTGCCATGCTGGAACTTGAGAGGTATTCACTCGGCGTCGGGGACAGGTTTGCGCACCAGGCGCGGGCACAGCTTCAGGCCTGCGTTCGCGCCGCGGAGAGAGGCGTTGACATCATCCCGGTTTGGAACAAATCGTACCGGGAGCACTCCATCGTCGGATCTTCGCCGGACAGCGTGCGCGCCGCGGCGGATGCCGCCGTACGGGAGCTAGGCTGGCAACTGCCCTACCACGTCGACGCCGACCACATTCGGCTCCAGACCGTGGACGGGTTTCTTGCCTCCTCGGACTTTTACACGATCGACGTCGCCGATTCCATCGGCCGGCCCGCAGACCTGGCCGATATCGAGGCGTTCGTCAGCCGCCATCCCGAGCTTGTGGGGCGCCAGGTCATTCCAGGCATCGTGGGAACGATCGAAACGACGCGCGAAGAGGTGGCGAGCGTCGCGGGAAAGTACCTGCTCGCGGTAAAGGAGGCGGGTGAAATCTATCGCCATATCGCTGCGGCAAAAGGCGAAGGCGCGTTTATCACCGAGGTTTCGATGGACGAGACGGACAACCCGCAGACGCCGCCGGAACTGCTGATCATCCTGGCCGCCCTCGCCGACGAGCGTATCCCCATCCAGACGATAGCTCCCAAGTTTACCGGCCGCTTCAATAAAGGCGTGGACTATGTCGGCGATATCGCGCAGTTCGAGAAGGAGTTCAGCGACGACCTGGCCGTTATCGCGGTCGCCGTTGGGCAGTACGCTCTGCCGAAGAACCTGAAGCTCAGCGTTCATTCCGGGAGCGACAAATTCTCTATCTACGCCCCGATGCGCCGTTCGCTGGCCCGTTTCAACGCCGGCATTCACATAAAGACCGCGGGAACCACGTGGCTGGAGGAGCTCATCGGCCTGGCCGAAGCGGGCGGTAAGGGGCTGGCGCTGGCAAAGGATATTTACGTGGGCGCGCTCGATAAACGGGAAGCCCTCTGCGCGCCCTATGCCGCCGTCATCGATATCGACGTTCAGAGGCTGCCGTCGGCACATACGGTCACGGCCTGGTCTTCCGAGCAGTATGTCGGCGCGCTGCGGCACGACCAAAGGTCCCCGGCGTTCAACGCTTCGGTCCGCCAACTGCTTCACGTCGGCTATAAGGTCGCTGCGCAGATGGGCGACCGCTACCTGAGCCTGCTGGAGACCTGCGAGCCGTCGATTGCGCGCAACGTCACCGGTAATCTATTCGACCGACACATCGTACCGCTCTTTCTCGCGTCCGACTAAGCCGCGTTTCCGTGGTTTCGTGTGACATTTGTATTCTAAAATTCCGTTACGGCGCCGCCGCCTTCTCTACAACGAGTGGCTGCAAATGTGGTCTGACGCCAAGGCCGCGTCCCGGCCAGTGAGGGTAACCAGATGACGTTTCTCGATCAGGATTTTCTGCTCCGGACAGTAACGGCCCGGCGACTCTTCCACGATCATGCCAAAGACCAGCCGATCATCGACTACCACAATCACCTTCCGCCACGCGAGATCGCTGAGAACCGCCGGTTCAACAACCTGACGGAGATATGGCTGGAGGGCGACCACTACAAATGGAGAGCGCTTCGTGCCAACGGTATCGAGGAGCGCTTGGTGACCGGCAATGCGCCACCCTATGAAAAGTTCCTTGCGTGGGCGCGCACGGCGCCACACACGCTGCGCAATCCGCTCTACCACTGGACACACCTGGAACTCCAGCGCTACTTCGGAATCGACGCGCTGCTGGACGAGCGAACCGCTCCCGATATCTGGGAAAAGGCCAACGCACTCCTGCAAACGGACGCGTTCACCACGCAGGGAATCCTGCGGAAATTCAAGGTCGCGGCGCTCTGCACGACGGACGATCCGACCGATGACCTGTCCTACCATAAGGCGATTCGAGATTCGGACTGCGCGACTAAGGTATACCCCGCCTTCCGCCCCGACAAGGCGCTTGCGATCCACAACCCCGGTGAGTTCAACGCCTGGGTCGATCGACTGGGCATCGCAGCGAACCGTGATATCTCCAGCCTGGCCGACCTCCTCGAAGCATTGGAGAGCCGACACGCGTTCTTCCACTCGATGGGCTGCCGCCTATCCGACCACGGACTGCCCCACTGCTATTCCGATTTCCCGACGGAGGTCGCCGCAGCCGCGCTCTTCAGCAAGGTGCGACACAATAAGCACCAGGCCAGTCCGGAAGAGCAGGCACGCTTTGCCGCCTATCTGATGCTCTTCTTCGGCAGGCTCGACGCGGCGCGGGGATGGACCAAACAGCTCCACCTTGGACCGCTGAGGAATAACAACACGCGCGCCTACCGTGAGGTCGGCCCGGACACCGGATTCGATTCGATTGGCGACAACCCGCAGGCGGAGGCGCTCTCCAAATACCTCGACAGGCTGGACCAGGAAAACGCCTTGCCGAAAACGATCGTCTACAATGTAAACCCGGTGGACAACTATGCGCTCTCGACCATGATCGGAAACTTCCAGGACGGAGTGACGCCGGGCAAGATCCAGTTCGGCTCCGGATGGTGGTACCTGGACGCGAAAGAGGGAATAGAGTGGCAGCTCAATGCGCTCTCCAACAATGGCCTGCTCTCCAGGTTCATCGGGATGCTGACCGACTCGCGATCGTTTATGTCCTATCCGCGGCACGAATACTTCCGGCGCATTCTCTGCAACCTGATAGGAACGGAGATCGAGCGCGGAGAGCTACCCGACGAAGATGCGCTCATTGTGCCGCTGATCGAGAATGTCTGCTTTTACAATGCGGCGCTATATTTCGGACTGGAGATCGGGAAACCGTAGGGGAGACGCAGTGAAAGCCCGGCGGTACGACACCGTAAACGGCTTCGCTCGGGGGCCTGCGGCCGATTGCCCCGCCGGGGCACCGATATTTCCCATTTTTCGGCCGGACTTATGCATGGACGCTATTTAATCTGCCTCAGTGCCCGGCGCCGAGCCTTTGGGCAGGCGGCGAACCTGGCCGGGAACCCTCGGCTCGCCGTCTGACGCGCTCGCGATGGCGGCGAAACAGAGGGCGACGCTGCGCAGGTTCTCCCGCGCGCTGTTGACCGGTTCCCGTTTCTCGGCGATAGCGCACAGCAGTTCTCCCATCGTTCCGTGAAAGCCATCGGGGAACCAGGAGCCCTCCAGCTCAGGAGTCGCCGCGCCCGCCGCAGTGGTGAGCGTTACGGTCTGTGAGGAGAGATTCGGCCCGATGCTGCTCAGCGTTCCGATCGAGCCGCCGACAAAAGTACGGTCCTGGCTACCGTGCTTGATGAACGCGTCGAAAACAAGCGATGCCTGGCCTCCCTCGAACTCCACCATCACCTGAGCGAGCAGTGGCGGCGCGATCGGCTGCCCGATGGCCCGGCTCCGTGAAGCGGTCACTCGGTAGACCGTTCGATCCCCAAGCAGATGACTGAGCATATCGAACCAGTGGTTCGCAAAATCGTAAAGGACGAGATCTTGGATCTTCTCGAACGGCGTTCCCTTCGTCCAGGAATGGTCCCAATGGACGCCCATGTGAACGCCGATCAAGTCGCCAATAAGCCCTGCCTTGACCGCGTGCCGAATGTAGCTGAAATGGGGAGCCCATCGGCCGTTCTGGTTCACGGCCAGCCTCACGCCCCTCTCTTCCGCCAGACGCACCAGCCGCTCGCCCCGATCGAGATCGAGCACGAACGGCTTCTGGCTGAGTACGTGCTTGCCTGCCCGCAACGCCGCCTCGATCAGCGGAAGGCGCTCGCGCGGGTGCGTGGCAATATCGACCACCTCGATATCGGGCCGCGCGAGGATTTCGCGGTAGTCCGTTGTGACCGCAGCCTCCGGAAAGTACTCCGTCTGCCGGTTGGCCGCGCGCGCCTCGATCAGGTCGCAGAGCGCGACTACATTGTAACCGGCCTTGCTGTACGCCTTACAATGCGCCTGCGTAATGCCCCCGCACGCGATCATCCCGATAGCGGGCCGGTAGCCGACCGGATCGCGCGGCCGGTAAGGCAGATCGGGAGCCGCCAGGCGCTCACTCAGAGCCGTTCCGCTCAAACGGTAGTCGTCCTCGGTGACGTTCTCAGCCATTTACTACGCCTCCGCGTCGATCTGCCGGCCGAAGCAAAAGCAGACACCGTACGGCTCCTTGGCAAAGAACACGCGGAACTTCTTGCCGCCGTACTCATCGACACGCGGCGACGATGGCTCGATGCCCATGGCCGTGTACTCCGCATGGAGCGCGTCGACATCACTGACCGAAAAGTAGCAGCTCGCTTGCCCGGGATCCTTATCATTTAACTCAATTACAATCTCCGCGCCGTCTCGACTGAGCACCGCCGATTTCTCGGTCTTTACCACCAGCGAGAAGCCCAGCACATGCGTATAGTAAGCGATCGCCGGGCCAAGCGCGCTTACGGGAAGCGCCTTGATATCGGTGTCGCCAATGGGGGAAACACTCTGAAAGGTGACTGTGGACATAGGGAAGCCTCCGTGTAGTTTCAAGTGATTGTGAGCGCGGCTACGGAAGCAGCGCCAGAGTGCGTTTTTGCCGGGCGCTCTCCGCGGCGGTATCTACGATCTGCTGCCCGATACGGCAAAGGCGCGGGTCGAGCGGGCCGGTGACCGGTTCGCCCGTCGCAAGGCAGTGCAGCAGGTACTGGATCGGGTTCTGACGCGGCGGCGCCAGGGAATCGACGCCAAGCTCGCGGACTTCCGGTTGCATCCGGGTCTGAACGCGAATGACAGTCTCATAATCGTAGCTGCTGATGGTGCCTTCGGAGCCGACTACCACGAAGCCGCATTTCGGCTGCGGCTGCAGCGTCCACGGATCGGTGAAGGTCCCCCAACGCGTCTCGAACTTCGAGAGCCCGGATTCATAGCGCGCCACCGTGACACTGTGCTCGTCCACCTCAAGCCCCGCGTTCTCATCGAGCACCGTCGTTACTTCGATCGGCGCTCGACCGCCGTGGAACCAGGTACCGAGGGTGACGCCATAGCCTAAATAATCGAGCAGCGAGCCGCCGCCCGCAGCCCGCTGGAACCACCAGGATTGCGACTTCTGACGTGCCGACTCCTCCGCCGCGATCTCGACCTTGTCGGCGATATGGCGCAGCGGTCCGCGGTTACCATCGTAGTAGTGGACCTCGCGTACTTCTCCGATAGCGTCTTCGTCGATGAGGCGCTTCGTCGTCACATGGGGCGGATACCACGCCAGCGGCCAGTTGATTACCAGCGTCTTGCCGGTAGCCGCGACCGCCGCAAGCATCCTGTCGGCATCCGCAAGGCTCGCCGCCATCGGCTTCTCTACCAGGAGATGGACGCCGTAGGGCGCGACCCACTCGACGTAATCACCGTGCTCGCCGGTCTTCGGGCAGAGCAGTACCACGTCCGGCCGCGTCTCCTCGATGCAGCGCCGAAAATCCGTAAAGCGGCGCGAATCTGAAATATCGAATCGGCGGGCGACGTCCTCCATGCGATCCGGTGTCTCGTCCGCGATACCGACGATCTCCGCATCCGGATGCTCGTGCGCCAGCCGCAGCAGATCCCCCATGTGCATATGATCGAAATTAATTCCCGCGATCTTCCACATACCCCGTTCACCTCGTCACCTAGCGATAACTTCCTTATGTCTTGCAACATCTGCCCGGGATAATCCTGCAAGACTGGTGGGGAGGATCAATTCGTTTTTGGGCAGACAGAGTATTTGCGTCATTCGCTGGTATCCGACCGACTACGGCTGCCACCTCAATGAGGCGTTTGTTGTGCCCGCATCCACGAACCACGCCGCGGATTATGCCGGGACCGGGACGATCGATCTTCGGGACTTCGGGTTCAATCAGGCTACCCCACTTCCCGCAGTCAGCTACCCGGCACAGTTCATCCTCTGCGCGGACGCCGGGCGATCAGACAATACGCCTTCGCGCGGCGGTCGCTATCCGCAACCGTTCGCCTTTGACGTTGCGAGTCAGGCCCGGTTTCTGGCCCGCCACTCGGGAGGCGGCAACATAGCCTATTCCGACGGGCACTCGAAGTGGCACAAACCCGAGCAGACCTGACGTACGTACGCAAACAACGACTGGCGGCGCAATCCGGCCTCGCCATAATCGGTATTCACCATCCACACCGGGAAGCGTCACACGCAGAAGAACGCCTGCGAGCGGACCAACTTCTCGGTGATCGGGTTGAATCCTCGTTCGGATGAACGCAAACGACCGGCCGCCGAATGGAAATTCGGCGGCCGGTCACTTGCGCGAGGAGCTGCTTAAATCACGTAGTCGAAGTAGTCGCCGGCGCCCTGAACCAGCTCTTTGTGCTTTTCACTGATGTCCGCGAAGGTGGTCCCGTCGAGCACCTTGCTGAGCGCATCCCTGGCGTCTTTCCACACGGACCGCAATGCGCATACGTTCGGATCGGGACACCCGCATTCGACAAACCGTGTCTGGCTGACGCAGCTCACCGGCGCGAGAGGCCCGTCGATCGCTCGCACAACCGCACCGAGAGTGATCTCCCACGGCGGCTTGGCGCAAAAGTAGCCGCCGCCCCGCCCCTTGCGACTGGCCACAAAGCCCGCGGTTTTGAGGGCGAGAAGAATCTGCTCCAGGAACTTCAGCGGAATCTTCTGGCGAGCGGCAATATCCTGTATAAGCACCGGCCCCTGTTGGTAGTGCAGCGCCAGATCGAGAACCGCACGGGTGGCATATTTGCCGCGATTGGTGAGCATATTAGAATCCTACAAAGTCTATCGGGTTATGCCGTGATAGTACTTTATCGATTCCGGGATGTCAAGCGGCTGCGACAATCCACTATTAATCCTCAGCCTCCGTATGGGAATTCCCCTGTCCCCCACGCATGCCACGACCAGGTCGATCGAATCACTTTATGAACAGCATCTCCTGGTACGTGGGGAGAGGCCATAGTTCGTCCGATACGACGCCTTCGAGCGCGTCGGCGGCATTGCGAACCTGGCTCATCGCTGGGAGCGCACGATCGCGGAAGTGAATTGCGCGCGCCATGGTTTCGTCCTCTCCCGCGTGCGCGAGCGCTTGTTCCAGCGCATGAATGCCGGTCTCCATGGCCTCGGTAAGTTCGATCATCTGGTCGAGCAGGCCGGTATTTGGCGTTTTGCCCAGGCTCTTTAGATTCAGCGCAAGCGTGCTGAGCTGCGACTGGTACGTGAGCGCGGCGGGCAGCAGCTTTGTCTTGCCAATTTCCAGCGTAAGCTGGGCCTCGGTGTTGATGTCGAGGCAGTAACGCTCCAGGTAGATTTCGTAGCGGCTCTTGACCTCCCGCTCCGAGAGCACGTTGTACTTACCGAGTACCGCGACATTCTCGGGGCTGATAAGCGAAGGCATGGCGTCGAGCGTGTTGCGCAAGTTCGGCAGGCCACGCTTCTCGGCCTCCTTGTGCCACTCCTCCGAATACCCGTTGCCACCGAATACGATCTCGCTGTGTTCGCAGGCGATCTCCTGCAGAACCTTCTGCAAGGCAGGATTCAGCAGATCCGGATCGCCCTTGGTTTCGGTTTCCAGGCGCGTAGCTAGGAAATCCAGGGACTCCGCCACGATGCAGTTCATGATGACCAGCGGCCATGCAATCGACTGGTTGGAGCCGACCGCGCGGAATTCGAATCGATTTCCGGTAAAGGCAAACGGACTGGTGCGGTTGCGGTCTCCGGCATGCCTCGGCAGAGGCGGAAGCGTGTCTACTCCGATGGTCAGCGTGCCGGACTGCTTGGAGCTGTTCGCCTTGCCGACCTTTAGCTGGTTGAACACGTCTTCAAGCTGTTCCCCGAGGAACACCGAGATGATAGCCGGTGGCGCTTCGTTCGCACCCAGTCGATGATCGTTACCGGCGGAGGCGACCGCGGCGCGAAGGAGGGAGCCGTATTTGTGAACCGCCCGGATCGTTGCCGCGCAGAAGACCAGGAACTGCGCGTTGTCGTGCGGATTGTCGCCGGGGTCCAGTAGGTTGCCGAGTTTGCACCCTAGCGACCAGTTTACATGTTTGCCCGATCCGTTGATACCCGCGAATGGCTTCTCATGTAGCAGGCAGGCCATGCCGTACTTGGCGGCGACTCGCTGCAGGTTCAGCATAATAATGTGCTGGTGGTCGTGGGCGAGGTTGGCGCTCTCATAGATGGGCGCGATTTCGAACTGACCCGGCGCTACCTCGTTGTGGCGAGTCTTGATGGGGATTCCCTGTTTGTAGAATTCGTGTTCGGCCTCCATCATAAACGCGAGCACGCGCTCGGGAATCGCCCCGAAGTAGTGATCCTCAAACTCCTGACCCTTGGGAGGTTTCGCGCCGAAGAGCGTGCGCCCGGCGTTCAGAAGGTCGGGACGGGCGAAAAAGAAGTTCCGATCGATCAGGAAGTACTCCTGTTCCGGGCCCGCCGTGGCGGTTACCATGCCCGGATCGTCGTGACCGAACAGCTTGAGGATTCGCTGGGCCTGGGTGTTCAGCGCCTGCATCGAACGGAGCAAAGGCGTTTTGTGGTCCAGCGCTTCGCCGGTCCAAGAGAGGAACGCGGTAGGGATGCAGAGCGTGTTTCCGTTCGGGTTTTCGTAGATGTAAGCGGGGCTAGTAACATCCCAGGCGGTGTAGCCGCGCGCCTCGAAAGTGGAACGAATGCCGCCCGATGGAAAGCTGGATGCGTCCGGCTCGCCTTGAATCAGCGCAGCGCCGGAGAAGGTGGCGATGGTGCCACCCTGGCCATCGGGCTCAAAAAAGCTGTCGTGCTTCTCCGCAGTCAGGCTGGTAAGCGGGTAGAAGACGTGAGTGAAATGCGTAGCGCCTTTGTCCAGCGCCCAGGACTTCATGGCCGAGGCCACCGCGTCGGCCACGCCGACATCCAGTTTGTCGCCTTTTTCAATGGTACACTGAACCGCCTTGTAGACAGGGCGAGATAACATCTGCCTCATAACAGTGTCGTTGAATACGTTGGTCCCGTAGAGGGATCGAGACGTTTCACCCTCCAGGTCGATGGCATCGACGAGAGGTTTGTAGTTTATGACGGCGGAGATCGCCTCCTGCCGGCCGGTTGTGGACTTCAATACGCGTTTCCTCCAATCAGATTGGTACGACAAACAAACAAAAAACCACGCACAAAATCCGCTCCACCGAGATAACGGCAAGCGAAGTTCTGTCGCGTGGAATCACACCTGAGTGATGCCTAAATTTTTAGGTCTAACAGCCGTGCATTGTATTCGACATCGGCGTATTTGTCAAGTTGCTTTCAACGTGTTAGGCACAAATTGTCATCTAATCAGGCGTAGGGTCCCCTTGGAGTGCAACCAACTCCCTATCGAGACGCTCGCGAATCTGAAGCCAAACTTCCGGGGTGAGCCAGCCCTGATGCTCGGCCTCTTGGAACGCGCTTTTCTCCGCTGCCAGCGCAACGGTATGCGCCTCTCGCGCCTCGCGGCGCTGCCGGGCCAGGTAATCGGGCGCTTGGCTTAGCATCTGCGTCTCCAAATTGTGAAGCTGATTGCGATAATTTTCCACCAATAACTCAATTGCCCAATTTGGATGCGCTTCCGATTGCCGAAACCTCTGCAGTTCACTAATCGCCGCTTCGCAGGCCATGATCTCGCTCGCCAATCGACGCGTCTCGCCTGTACTCGCGGCTCGATCGTCCACCAGTCCCAGCCGCTTCAGGAGCGGCCCAACCGTCATGCCCTGCACGAGCAGCGAGAACAGAACAACCCCGAATGTCGATGCGATCAGAAGTCCCCGCTGCGGAATATTGGAACCGAGGTTCAGGACGAGCGCCATGGAGAGCGCGCCACGGAGGCTTCCCCAGAACAGCACATGCTGCCAACGGATGGGAATTCTCCCGCCCAGCCGGTTGACAAGGTACGAAAGCGGGTACATTGCCGATCTGCCGATCAAGACGATGGCAATTGCGCCGATCGTGGGCAGTATTTTGTCATTCCATCGAACGTAGTGTATCTCAATTCCGATCAGCAGAAAGACGATCGAATTGACGACGAATACCGCGTATTCCCAGAAGGCGGTCACTGCCAGGCGCGTGCTCGCGGACATAGTCCGTGGCATGCCATAGTTTCCAATCACCAATCCCGCCGCAATGACGGCCATAACACCGGAGAAATGAAAACGTTCCGCCAATAGGTAAGAGCCGAATG
Organism: Chthonomonadaceae bacterium; assembly: GCA_043734985.1. Lineage (GTDB taxonomy): Bacteria > Armatimonadota > Chthonomonadetes > Chthonomonadales > Chthonomonadaceae > DATGJU01. The sequence continues at coordinate 8,244 of JAYTEU010000519.1, read as the reverse complement.
CGACGACCGATGTCAGAGTAATCTCCACCAGGTGATCGTCCATCTCGTAATGAACGCGCGACGCAACGGCTCCGACGATCAGTCCGACTGCGGCGCCGCCAAGGAAAAGCTGCAGGAACTGAACCACACTTGCAGCCAGTGAAAACTTACCGCCGGCGGCAACCGCCATCATCACCGTGAACAGAACGATCGCGGTATTGTCGTTGAACAGGCTCTCCGCCTCCACGATGAGAGTGAGACGCCTGTCCGCGCCCAGCCTCTTGAAGACCGCAATCACGGAAATCGGGTCGGTGGCGGATATCAGCGCGCCGAAGACCATGGCGTACGCCAAAGGGATGCGCATGGCCCAGGCCATAAGCCCGCCGACGATCAGGGTGGATAGGAGCGTGCCCACAAGCGCGTATACCGTTATGGGCAGCCAGTCCTTGCGGAGCGCGTCTATCCGTAGCTGAATGGACGAATCAAAAAGGAGCGGCGGCAGGAAGACCGTCAGGAGCGTAGCGGGATCAAGATGCGCATTCGGCAGCAATCCGGTAACACCGACCACGAGGCCGGTTGCCACCAGGGCCAGCGCATAGGGGATCTTTACTCTTCGCGCGAAGAGCGCAACCACAAAGGCAATCAGAATAAGGGCAAAGAATTGCATTACACCAGTACCGCTTTTGCTCCCTTATTCGCTCTGTGTCACTCACTATCCTGCGGCGCGGCCACCAGCAAACTATCGATAGTGCGCAGCTCTCGCAGCATGCGACGTACCAGCGAACCGAACAGCAGCTCGTGCAATCGCGAATGGCTGGAGTGTCCCACAACCATCTGGGTGATGTTGTGCTCTCTGGCGTAACGGATCATCTCGACGGCAACCTCTCCATGCAGCGTGACGATCGGGATGTTCAGTCGGTCGGCGAGGGGAAAATCGTTCCGAAGGATCTCTTGCCGGCGTTGGTCGCACGGCTTGCTCTCTACATATACCGCCACGATCTCGGCCTTGAGTAGGCGGGCGATGCGCGAACCGCGCCGCAGCAGCCGCAGTGAGCTTTTCGTCGGGGTGATACAGACCATTATCCGGTCGTGCGTCGCCCAGGTGGCCTGGATATGCCTGTCTTTCCTATAGGCGGTCAAGTCCTCATCGACTTCCCGCGCAATCTCGCGGAGCGCAATCTCGCGCAGGGCGTTCAGGTTTCCTTCCTTAAACCAGTTGCCCATTGCCTGTTCGACTTTGTCGGCCTTGTAGATGTCGCCCCGCTCCAGGCGGTGAATTAGCGCTCGCGGCGTAATATCCACCATCTTGACTTCATCGGCCTCATGCACGATCCGATCGGGAACCGTCTCCCTGACTCTGACGCCCGTGACATCGTGTACGACATCGTTGAGACTCTCTAGGTGCTGAACATTGAGCGTGGATTCGACGTTGATGCCCGCGTTCAGGATTGCCTCGACGTCCTGCCAGCGCTTCTCGCGCTCGCTTCCGCACCGATCTTCCGAAAACCGATGATAGAAATATTCCACGTCGCACTTCGGAAGTCAATACAGTCTCAAAAATATAATGCAAACATGGCATTGTTTGCTTTCAGGAGGATCATATGCTCACACTTGTAAACTCGCGCAAGGAGTCTTCGCTCAGTTGCGTCAGGTGACCAGGGGCGTTCCGGCGCCCCTGATCAGTGTGCGGCTAGCTTATGGCTACGTCGCCGTGCTCACCAGTGCGTATTCGGATAACATCTGCGACGGGAATCAGGAATATCTTTCCGTCACCGATCTCACCGGTTCGGGCCGCATCGGCTATGGTCTGCGCCACGGCCTGCGCGTCCGCTTCCGCGACTACGATCTCCAACTTTATCTTCTGCAGCAGGTTCACTGCGTATTCAGCTCCGCGGTAGTGCTGGGTATAGCCCTTCTGCTTGCCGGAGCCGCGGACTTCGGTAACGGTCATGCCGCTGATGCCGGCTTCCGACAGCGCTGCCTTGACATCTTCCAGTTTTTGCGGCCGTATCAGGGCCTCTACTTTGATCATGACTTTCCATTCTCCTGGTTCTCACCGCTCGTCCGGCAGGCAGCGCCTGCAAGTATGAACCGGTCGATTCTAAGGTGAAACTCAATCCATGCGAACCAGAGGTGCGGTCAATCGGGCAGACCGTCGAAACGCACCCCTTTATGTTCCCTATTCCGGGGACTTGGCCACGCTTCCGGGCGCGGGGACGGCCGCCTCCCTGGAAAGCGTCACCATACTGTGCGCCGTAAGCGAGTCGTGCATCACGAACTCGGGATACGGCGGCAGTCCGTGCTCGTGAACGTCGATGCCCTCAAGCTCGCCCTCTTTCGACACACGCAGCAGTTTGACGGCGTTAATCGCCCACATCATAGCGAGTGCAACTCCGAACGTGGCCAGAGTGATGATCGTGCTGCCGATGATCTGGGGGAGCAGCACCGTCATCCCGCCGTGGTAGAAGAGACCCTTCAGCGGCGCGGAGTTGTCTGCGGCAAACGGCCCGGTCGCCCCATACTTTCCGCAGGCGAACAGTCCCAGGGACAGCGTACCCCAGACTCCACAAAAGCCGTGGACGGGAACAGCGCCGATCGGATCGTCGATGCGCAGATACTCGAGCAGTTGTACTCCGGCGACAACGATCACGCCCGCGACTCCCCCGAGGAGTATAGCGCCCGTCGGATCGACCCAGTAGCAGGGACAAGTGATCGCGACGAGGCCGGCGAGAAAGCCATTGACCGTGAAGCCAAGATCCCATTTCTTGGTAAAGGGATAGGCGTAAAACATTGCCATCAGACCGCCCGCGCAGGCCGCGAGCGTGGTGTTGGCCGCGACACGTCCGCAGCCCTGGAAGTCCATCGCCGAAAGCGTGCTGCCCGGATTGAAGCCGTACCAACCGAACCAGAGTATAAGTCCGCCGGTGGCTGCGATCACGAGGTCGTGCGGGAGCATGGGGCCACCGCCATCCCGCGCAAACTTGCGGCCGAGGCGAGGGCCGAGCACGATAGCGCCGGCCAGGGCGATAAAGCCGCCTATGGTGTGCACGACGGTGGAGCCGGCGAAGTCGTGGAAACCCGTACCGACTTTCGGCAGGAAGTTACCCGCGCTGCCCATGGTCGCGAGGAAGCCATCGGGGCCCCATGCCCAGTGGCCGATGATGGGATAGATGAAACCCGAGACGCCGAGGCTATAGATGAGGTCGCCGTGGAAGCTGGTACGGCCGATCATTGCGCCGGAGGTGATGGTCGAACAGGTATCCGCAAACGCGAACTGGAACAGCCAGAAGGCGAGGAAGGATACGCCGGTCGTTTCGTACGTTTCCGGCGCGCCATGAAGAAAGAACCAGTGCTGCCCAATGAAGCCGTTGCCGTGGCTGAACATGAAGGCGAAGCCCCAGGCATAGAAAAGGATGCCGCAGAGGCAGGTGTCGACGATACACTCCATCAGGACGTTGACGGTTTCACGGGCGCGGCAAAAGCCGGCTTCCAGCATCGTAAAACCGACCTGCATTCCGAAAACTAGGAACGCCGCAAGAAGGACCCAAAGCGTATTCAGGGGATTGACAATGTCATTGCCCTTCAGTACGGGGTCGTCCGCGTGGGCGGGCGTTCCGGCTACGGCGCTGATGAGCGCGAAAACCATGAGCAGAATTGCGATCGCGCCTAGCTTGCCGACCAAGAGCAGAGCGCCGTAGCGCCGCCATTCGGCATCATGCAGGCGCTCCCACAGGCGCGTAAATTTGTGTACACGGACATTCGCTTGGGGACTCATAGATGACTTCCTCCTTCGAAGATCGAGACGTTGGGTGCAGTCATACCGCGAGAATCCTGGCGCGATGGCCCGGACCGCAAGGCAATAGCGGCAGAAAGGAACGACTCGGGTAGCGCGGTGGTGACCGCATTCTAAGTTCGTGACTGCCCGCGCCGTTGGGAAGTAGTCAGAATGGAGAGTAAACGTGGTTAAAGGAAGGTCCACGAGGGGCTCAACGCAGAGCCCACACGCTCATAACCTGTTCGTCCTAGTGGAAGGAGTGGGCAACGACCTCGTAGCCCATAGGAAAAGACAGAGACATGAGACGACGCTATTATAGCTCCAACAAGGCAAAATAGAAATGCGTACAAACCCTTATATTTAGTAAGGGTTCGTACGTATTTCATGCTCAATCGACCCGGATTTCCGGCTCGGCAGGCGCGATCTCTTCCGCGAGAGCATCTTTGGGCGGCGGCTCGTCCATCTCCTGAAGGTAGTAGCGGACGTTCGTAACGATCACATCCCTGCGCCCAAGCAGCGCGATTTTCAGCAGCAGTCCGGAATTGCCGTGCAGAAGACTGTGCCACCACTTCGTCGAGACATACTCAGGAACGATCACGGTCACGAGATGGTGATGCCGCTCCGTCTGAACGGCGTCGAGGTACTGCATGATCGGCGTGGCGAGCGAGCGATATGGTGAGTTGAGGATAACGAGGGGAATACCCTGGCTCCACTCCTCCCACCGTGATTTAAGCAGGGCGGTCTTTTCGGGGTCTGTTTCGATGTACACGGCGCGGCAGTCCGGCGAGAGGGATCGAGCGTATTTCAGGCTGGACAGCATCCCACGGTGCAGCCCCGGAACGAGCACCAGTACCGTATTGTGGAAGGGCCGTTCCGGTTCGGCGATTTTCGGCAGCCGAAGCTGCGCGGCCACATCGGAATAGTGGTGGTGAATAACGCGGAAGAGCATGACGAACAGAACGATCAAAACGATAACTATCCAGGCGCCTTCCTTGAATTTCTCGAACACGATGAACCCTAGAACTATGGCGGTTGTCAGCGCCCCGAAACCGTTGATGAGCGCTTTCTGCCGCCAGCCGGGACCCTTGATCTTGTTCCACCGCATCACCATTGAGCTTTGAGAGAGCGTGAACGCAGTAAATACGCCCGTGGCGTAGAGCGGAATGAGCGCGTCTACATGGCCCTGCTTCACCACGACGAGCACTGCGGCGAACAGTCCCAGCAGCATGATTCCATTGTTGAAGACGAGCTTATCGCCCAGGTTTGCGAACTGCTTCGGCGCGAAACGGTCCCGCGCGAGGAACGAAGCGAGGCGGGGGAAGTCCGCGTACGCGGTGTTTGCGGCGAGCACCAGAACCGCCGCGGTAAAGAACTGGGTGAGCAGATAGGCAAAGCTGAAAGCGCCGGTCTTTCCGAAAATCGCCCCAGATATCTGGTCGATTACCGCGGGCGCTGTCCTGCCGTTCGATTCCCAATAGACAACATGGAAGTGCATGGCTAGCCAGGTCACTCCAATGAAGATACTCCCAAGTATAACTCCCATAGCGGCAAGGGTGAGCGCAGCATTCTTCGCCTTGGGCTCTTGAAACGCCGGAATGCCGTCACTCACCGCCTCCGTACCCGTCATGGCAGAACAGCCGTTGGCAAAGGCCCGCAGCATAACCACCGCGCTGAACGCCTCCGCCGAGCGTTTCGCGGCCTCGGCAGGCCATTGGTCGTACACCGATTGAATCTCGCCGAGTTGCGGCTCCCAGCCTAAGAACGGTCCGACGAGGACGACAGCAAGCATTACATAGCACATGACCACGAACCCGTACGTGAAGACCGCAAAGACCGCGCCGGATTCCTTGAGTCCCCGCAGATTGGCAAGAGTGAGCGCCGCGATGAAGAGCAGACAGATGGAGACGAGGTGGTTGTCCAGGTGCCAGTGCTTTACAAAGGGTATATTCGTGAGGTTCTGCACGCCGGAAGCGATCGAAACGGAGACCGTCAGCACGTAGTCGATCAGGAGCGCGGCCGCGGCCACCAACCCTGGGAGGGTACCTAGATTGTCCTTCGTGACGATGTACGAACCGCCGCCTTTGGGGTAGGCGAAGATCGTCTGCCAGTAGGAGAAGACGACGATCATCAGCAGCAGGACGATGAGGCCGGCTATGATAAGGGTGTTCTTTGTGTATTCCCGCTGGGACGCAATCAGATAGAGGCCGGAGGCGCCGAGCGCCAGGATGATCTGCTGCGTGGCGTATGCAACGGACGAGATCGCGTCGGAAGCGAACACCGGCAGCGCCAGAAACTTGGGGAGAAGCGTATGCTCCATATGCTCGCTGGACACGGGAGAGCCCAGCAGCATTCGGCGAATTTTTTTTATGCCTGTTTCACGGCGTATAGGAGTCGGCACTAACGGCGCGGGCTCCTGACGGGTATCCGGCATTCAAACTCCCTTCACTGGTACGCCCGGCATTGGGCCGTCGTGTCAACACTTCCGCGCGGATCGCGAAACTCGGAGACCGGCGGAGTATCCTTACCAGGCTGCGGCTACGACTGCGGCATGCCTCGCTCTAACAACCTGGGAGCCACGGTCAAGATCATGGTGATTCAGCCTCAATGAGCCTATTGTAGCGGTTTCATGAAGGTCACTACATGAGGGTAAACACGTATTTGCCTTAAGGGAATGAACGTAATTTGGAGGTAGATTGAGAGCGCTAACCGCTGACTGCGCTGCTATCGGGGTCGTCTTTCGTGAGGATTCCACGCTGGAGGGCAAAGCGAATTAATTCTCGCGGAGAGCTAATGTCGAGCTTCTGCATGATGCGAGCGCGATGCACTTCGACCGTGCGCGGGCTGATTGATAGCCGGCTGCTAATCTCGGCGTTCTTGTATCCCTGCGCTATCCACTTGAAGATTTCGACCTCGCGTTTAGTGAGCGTATCGTAAACGTCCAGTGACGAGGTGTTGATCCTCTGCACGTAGAGCTCGATGGCGCGCTCTGAAAACGGCGGACTGAGATATCGCCGTCCGCCCGCTACGGTTCGAACGGCCTCGACGAAGACGTCGGCGCTCGCGCTCTTTAGCACGTAACCCATGGCGCCGTTCTGCATTGCCTCCACGATGTAGGCCTCGGAACTGTACATCGAAAGCATGATGGTCTGAGTCTTTGGCGAGGAGGCGTGAACCTTCGGCAAGACCTTCAGGCCGTTAATGTCCGGCAGCATTACGTCGAGCACAAGGATATCCGGTTTCAGCCGCGCTACCGTATCAAGAACCTGAAGACCATTTTCTACCTCGGCGAGTATCTTAAAATCCCCCTCCGCTTCCAGAACCATGCGCAGGCCGTGCCGCACAATCGGGTGGTCGTCGGCGAGGACAAGGGTAACCGTTGCCATCGATCGGTCCTACTCTCTGTTTAGGGCGGTTCGCCGGCCATGCCGCTCTTCGGCCTGTAATTCGTCCGACGGCTCGGACCGATCGTTCGATGCGGCGCTAAGAGGCAGATCTACAGTGATCGAGGTACCCGCCCCTGGACCTGTCTCGAGCGATACGTGACCATCCAGAAGCGTGGCGCGCTCCTTCATGCCGGCTAGCCCCGTCGAACGCGGGTCGGAGGCAGCCGTTTCAAGGTCGAAACCTCGACCGGCGTCCGAGATCTGGATTCCCAATATCTCCCGGGTCGCCCAAAGCCGCACCGTCACGCTATCGACGTTCGCATGCCGTGCAACGTTGGTAAGCGCCTCCTGGATTATTCGGTACGCTGCAATCTCGATCACCGGGAAGAAGCGGGCGCCCATACCCGTGTGTTCCAATTGGACTTGAATACCGGTAAGGGAAGTATACCGCTTGCAGTGCCAGTGCAGCGCGGGCAGGAGGCCCAGGTCGTCCAGCATCGCCGGACGCAGATTCAGGGATATGCTTTCGACCTGCGTAATCAAATCGCTAACGAGCTTTAGCCCATTTTCGAGCTCGGGCGGGCGGTCGCCACCTTCCAGTCGCGGACACATCTCCAGTGTCAGTTTGAGTCCTGTCAGCACCTGCCCTATTTCGTCGTGAAGTTCACGGGCAATAGCGCGGCGTTCGGACTCCTGCACTCTCACCAGTTTGCGCGAGATACGCGTTCGCTCCGCAGCTTCGAACTTGCGCTCGGTTATGTCGATTCCGAGGCCGGTAATCCGGATCGGCCGGCCGCGTGGGTCGAGATCGACTACAATGGTCTCTCGAAGCCAGACTTCCCTGCCGTCCTCTGCGAGCGCCCGGTATTCGGCCGTGTGCTCACCGCCCGCCGAGAGGGCATCGACCCACCATTCAAGCATTCCCGCCGCATCCGCGGGATGCGTGATACGCAGCCGGAAATCCGGCTCCGCAAGCCACTGCCTTGTCGGATAGCCTAATAGGATCTCCGCGCGCCTGCTGACAAATGTGAGCTGCATCGTGCGCGGGCTCATCTCCCACACAATGCCATCCAGGCCCTGCACGAGTCCGAAGTACCGCTGATCGGC
>JAYTEU010000518.1:0-7135 GCA_043734985.1 Chthonomonadaceae bacterium | reverse complement strand
GGCAGTGAGCGGGGACTGGAGTATGACACCGTTTCCGGTCTGTATGCGGAGTTCATCGAATCCGAAGTTCTGCCGAGGGCCGCGAAGGAGTGTAACGTTACTTTCACGAAGGATCCCAACGCCAGAATGTCGATGGGCGGCAGCTCGGGAGCGGCTTGCGCCTTCACGATGGGGTGGTACCATCCCGACCTCTACCGCCGCCTGCTCCTCTACTCTGGCACCTTCGTAAATCAGCAGTCTCCCCTCAATTCGGCGTCTCCTCACGGCGCATGGGAGTACCACGAGCACTTCATACCGCAGACCAAGGCCAAGCCACTGCGAATTTGGATGGAGGTGGGTGAGAATGACTTGCGCAGTCACGATGAGGAATCTACCTACCACAACTGGCCGATGGCGAACGAGCGGATGGCGTCCGTACTGAAGGCGAAGAAGTACCACTATCAGTACGTCTTCGCGCAGCAGGCAGGGCACGTGGACGGCCGAGTCGTTCGACAGACCCTCCCCGCGGCGCTGGAGTATGTCTGGAAGGGGTACCCGATCAAGACGCCCAGGGTGACGAAGACCAACTAAAAGATTAGTTGTTAGCGTGCAAAACCGTTGGACTGGTATCGTGCGTAGGGGCAGATCTCGTGTCTGCCCCCAAATGGTCAGCCTGGTATCGTGCGTAGGGGCAGATCTCGTGTCTGCCCCCAAATGGTCAGCCCAATGCGTATGCTCTGCAACGATTAATTTGCGGGCGTGGCTGTTACTCGACGTAGAGCATAACTTGATCGACGTAGCACCATGCCCTCGAATCTCCGGTCTCATTGGATTCGACCGGCCCGCGCTGGCATCCGGCGAAACTATCACCGTCGTCGGATACCTCAGGATGGAACATGCGGGAGTGCGGGAGTTCCGAGTCGGATTGGTGGTAGGTGGGTTTCGCTTTATCGATGACAACGCGTTCCGAAAGGCAATAACCGTAACCGAATAAGTTTTCGATCCATTGTTCGCCAACTGCCACACATGTGTACGACCATTCGCGCAGTCGGCTGCGCCCGGTCGCCACGGAGAGAATTCCGGATATTACCGAAAGGAAAAAAGAGTTTGCCTGAGAATGCACGCAGCCGCGCTGTAACCGAAGGTGTCCAGCGCGCTCCTAACCGCTCCATGTTGCGAGCCGTCGGATTTAGCGACGAGGACTTTCATAAGCCGATCGTGGGTATCGCGAATGGCTATAGCACCATCACTCCCTGCAACCTCAGCCTCGGCATTTTGGCGAAGCGCGCGGAGGTCGCGCTGCATAAGGCCGGCTGCATGCCCCAAGTGTTCGGCACGATCACTATTTCGGACGGCATCTCGATGGGCACGGAGGGCATGAAGTACTCACTAGTTTCTCGGGAGGTTATCGCCGATTCGATCGAGACGTGCGTTAACGGGCAGAGTATGGACGGACTGTTTGCCGCGGGCGGCTGCGACAAAAATATGCCCGGCGCGATGATCGCGATAGCAAGGCTCAACGTACCCTCAATCTTCGTTTACGGCGGCACGATAAAGCCGGGCAAGTATCAGGATCGTGACCTGACTGTAGTCAGTGTGTTTGAGGCCGTTGGCGCGCACAGCGCCGGCAAGATGAGCGATGAGGAACTCCACGCGATCGAATGTAACGCGGTACCGGGAGCGGGTTCCTGCGGAGGCATGTTCACCGCCAACACGATGTCCTCCGTGATCGAGGCGATGGGCATGAGCCTGCCATACTCGTCCACTATGGCGGCGGAAGATGCGGAAAAGGCGGAGAGCGCCGCGCAATCGGCGGTGGTCCTGGCGGAAGCCATTCGGGAGCAGCGCCTTCCGCGGCAGATCATGACCCGGAAGGCGTTTGAAAACGCGATCGCCGTCACCATGGCGCTTGGAGGTTCGACCAATGCGGTACTTCATCTGCTGGCGATAGCACATTCGGCGGAAGTGCCGCTCGTGATCGACGATTTCGAAGAGATCCGCGGGCGTGTTCCGGTGCTATGCGACCTGAAACCGTCCGGCAAATACGTTGCGACGGACCTTCACTCTGCGGGCGGAGTTCCGCAGGTGATGAAGATCCTGCTGGTCAACGGACTGCTGCACGGCGAGTGCCTGACAATAACGGGGCAGACCATCGCGGAGACGCTCGCCGATGTGCCGGACAGTCCGCGCGCGGACCAGGACGTGATTCGCCCTTTTGATCGGCCGATCTATGCGCAGGGCCACCTAGCCATTCTCCGGGGAAACCTTGCCGAAGAGGGCGCGGTTGCCAAGATAACGGGTGTGAAAAATCCCAGGATCACAGGTCCGGCCCGAGTATTCGATAGCGAAGAGGCATGCCTGGTCGCCATTTTGGACGGCAGGATAAAGCCGGGCAACGTTTTGGTGATCCGTTACGAGGGGCCAAAGGGCGGGCCGGGGATGCGGGAGATGCTCGCGCCGACGTCCGCGCTGATCGGCGCGGGGCTTGGCGACTCCGTCGGGCTGCTGACGGACGGTCGGTTCTCCGGCGGCACTTTCGGTATGGTGGTCGGTCATGTTGCGCCGGAGGCGGCCGTCGGGGGGGCGATCGCGCTGATCGAAGAGGGTGACTCCATCACCATCGACGCGCCCGCTCGAAGCCTGCAGCTCAACATCTCGGAGGAAGCCCTGGCGCGCAGACGCGCCGCGTGGTCGCCGCCTCCGGTTCGCTACTCTCGCGGTGTACTGGCGAAATATGCGAAGCAGGTTTCCAGCAGCAGCCTGGGAGCTGTTACCGATTAGGGACATCGTCTCGAAACTAGGCTGGACGATCCTGACTGGATTCCGCACGATACGCTGCCAGTACGGTCGCGACATCGCCGTCCATCACGATCTCGCCCTTGTTGAGCCAGATTATGCGGTTAGCTACGCGCTCGACCACGGCGAGATCGTGTGAGACAAACAAGATGGTCTTTTGGCGGCGTTGGAGATCGCCGATGAGGCGGTAGCATTTGTTCTGGAAAGCCTCGTCTCCGACTGCAAGAACCTCGTCGACCAGGAGAATATCGGGGTCGGTATGTACCGCGATAGAGAAGCCCAGCCTGAGCTTTGCGCCGTCGTTCCACCCATACAGCGGCGTGTCGATCTTCTCCGTAAGCTCGGCAAATTCTACAATTGGAGCGGTCCGGTCGCGGAGCTGGACCGCCGTCATACCGAGCAGTGCGCCATAGAAGCGGATGTTCTCCAGCCCGGTCAACTCATGGTGAAATCCAGCGCCCAGCTCCAGCAGAGGGGCGACACGAGCAGCCGAACCATCGGCGGCGAGCAGGCGGACCGAGCCCGAAGTCGGCCTGTAGACGCGCGCGAGAAGGCCGAGCAGGGTGGATTTGCCGGAGCCGTTGCGACCGATTACCGCGACCGTTTGACCGTGAGGGACAGACAATGTGATATCGCGAAGCGCGGTAAACTGCTCGATGTGATCTTTCTTCGCTAGCCCTTTCACCAGCCTGCCGACTGCGGACTTGAGCGTTCCGCGATGGTGAAGTCGAAAGACCTTCGTTAGTTGCCGCACCTCGATCGCCATGCAATTGCCAGGTTGGTCACTCAAATCAACTGCGCTCCACGAACTTCCACTTGCGGCTGTTGAAGTAGGCATATCCCGACCAGGCGATGAATATTGAGATCAGAAATGCACCTAAATACACCCACCATTCGATAGTTGCGGGCGGCATGCCGACAAGCTTGTTATTAAACCACTCTGGCTTTGCGGGCTGAAGGAGCGCATCGCGAAATGCCGTGATCATGGCCGTGACAGGGTTAAGCATATAGATATTGAACAACCAGGGATGCTTTGCCATAAGGCCGGTGTAGCGCATCACGTCCGCAGTATAGAGTATGGGAAGAATGAAGTAGACGAGACCGAATAGAGTCTGCAGGATGAACCTTACATCCTCATAAAACATGTTGAGCGCTGCGCTCCATAGAGCGCAGCCAATTACTAATAGCAGTTCCGCGCATACGATTACAGGAAACCACGCGATACTTGGCAGTAGAGGCGTGCCGCCGTTCTCCACAAGATGAGTAAACTTGAAAAATGGCATGAGGACAAAGAAGGCCACGAAGTAGACGCCCCATGCCAACAGGAAGTGTACGAAGTTGCTGATAACAATGGCAATAGGTATTACTTCCCGGGGCATGTAAACCTTTTTAATTACCGTGTAGTTATTAAGCAGGGATTGGCTGGCATCCAGCACGGCTATTGAGAAAAAATTCCAGGAAATAATTCCACACAAAAGGTACGCCGAGTAGTTTTCAATGGGGTGGCCAAGCGCGGTTTTTATGAAGAACGTAAGGACGACTACGGTCAAAACAGGTGGGACAATGGACCACGCAAACCCCAGGACAGAGTTCTTGTACCGGACCTTCAGCTCACGTGCGACGAGCATCTGAAGCAGAAATCGGAAGCGCCAAAGTTCACGCAGTTCGTCGAGCATTTAGCTTAGTCTACTTCGCGCCGTCGTTTTCGGCCTTGATTGAGATGTTGACGTCTTCCGGGCGAGCGGGCTCCAGGAGCGCCAATAGGGCGGATTTCGGGATAAGGACTTTCCGTTTACCGGCGATTCGAAAGGCCTGAAGGCGACCCTGTCGGATGTAGGATCGAATGCTGGACTGGCTCACCTGAAGATACTGCGCCGCCTGTTCAACCGTAAGTAGGTCTCTAGCCTCCAAATCCATGCAAGTGCCCCTTTTCTGGAATAGTTCCGCGCCGCCGCGGGAGCCAAGCGATAGGTGAAAACCAGGACAGCCGTGCCGGACGGAGTCGCGTTCGGTTAACGGTTGTCTGTGCGTACTTGTGTAGGGTAAAGTATACAAAATGACAGCAGGTATTGTCAATAGCTTTCAGGAGTCTTGTGTATGCGTTCAGAACAAATAGTCGGCTGGCTATTATGCGGACTACTGGCGACTGCGTTCGCGAACATATCGCGCTCGGTTGGCCCGGCGGCGCCGCCAAGTCGATCGGGAGGCACGCAATTGGCGGCAATTCGTGGTCAGCGAGCCGAAACGACTGCTGACAGCGTCACGACGGATCCATTGTCTCAAGTCCGCCGCGTAGCCCTCTTGATACCTGAGACATCAAAGGATGCGCTGGTCGTGCGAGTCGTCGCGGCAGAGCACGCAAACCATGCGCGCCGCCGAAGGCCAGGCCTATTTGCTCCTAAGCCCACCGAAACGGGGCGAAAGCCGGCGTCGCCGATCCGAAAGCCGGTCGACAAGAAAGCGCCGCCAAGTACAGCGCCCGATAACGAAACGGAGTATTCGCCCGCGCAGCTTAGATCGATCGCCGAGACATTGTTCTGGGACTCGCTTGCCGATCGACTGGATAATCATATCGCGGCACAGGTCGTTCCGCAGACGGACCTACTGGCAGCCCTCGCGGAATTGAAGCTGTCGCGCTCCGCTTTACTTTCTCGCGCGCAAGTGGCGGCGCTGTGCGCCAAGCTGAATTGTGAGGCCATCCTGCTGCCGTCTGCATGCCGTATCCGAACGCGCGAGGCTGACGTTCGCGCTCTGTCGCTGTGGTCGTCGATAAGAGTTGTCCGTGCAGTCGGTCGGCAGTCGGCTGCAAATAGTAGCGGGCGGCTTGAGCGGCCAGTTGATTTTCCTGTTGCCGGCGCCTCGTATTCCGAGCATGCGCCGTTTTCGGACCACTTCTTTAAGGACTGGCCCCAAATTGCATCGGAGGCAGCCAGGCAGGCAGCAGACGTTGCGGGCCGAACGCTCGAGACGGGTGTTGCAGCTCCTTTTGTAAACGAAAGCGATCGGGTAGCCATTGCCCCTGTTGCAGCGCCCACTCACGCCGACGCGTTGATGTTTCATATGGGCGGACGTACCGTAGAGCCGGCCGCGCTCCGGGCTATGCCGGCCGACGTTTCGAGCTATTTCCGTCCGGACATGCTGCCGCTATTCCCAGATCGCATTGTCTCCGCCAAGACCGCAGCGGACGCGGTTAGCGCGGAGCACGCATCTGATGAGAACCTATGGACCGCAAATGAAATGCCGGATAGTGTGCGCGTAGTCGCACTCGGCAAACGACTGAAAGTAAAGTACGTGCTGATGGCCCGAGTACCGGATCTGGAGATTGCCGTGACAACGGTTCCGGCAAGCGTCGCAGGTTCGTCTCCAAGGGATCTGAGGCCGGATGCCGACGCTCAGGAGAGTGCGACGGCAGAGGCGATCGGTGCGCTGGTGCGCGTTTCGGATGGCGCGGTACTCTGGAACGCGCGTACGACGGCGACAATGTCCGGTGGCGTCCGCGCAAATGAGACGCCTGCGGCATCAAGACGCCGTATCGCGCGGGATGCAGTACGATTTTCGCTGGTGCAATTGGACCGCCGCTTCCGCCAATACAGGCATCGTTTTGAGTAATTTGAGTAAGAGCCTACGAGGTAATCGCGATGCCATCTTATAATGCGACGGCGCTCGTGCTGCATCGCACTGATTTAGGCGAGCACGATAGAATACTGACCTTGTTTACTAGAGAAAAGGGCAAGGTAGCCGCGATTGCTAAGAGTTCGCGGCAAGCCTCCAGCCGGCTGACCGGAGCAACCGAGCTCTTTATGTTGGCCAGGCTCCAACTTGGTGTTGGCCGCACCTTCGACGTAGTCAGCCAGTGCGAAATTCAGCAGACTTTTCCAGTGCTGCGGCAGGACTTGCAGAGGCTGGCAAGGGCGACCTACTTCTGCGAACTGCTCGATAGATTTACCGGTGATAGGGATGAGGAATCCAGCGAGGAGTTATTCGACCTTACGGTGGGAGCGCTGCTGCTGCTCCAGTGCGCCAACGAGTATCCCGACGGGGTGGTCCACGCCTATGAACTTCAGCTTCTTTCGACCCTGGGGTATGCGCCGGTGCTCGAACGGTGTGTTGCTTGTGGCGCGGCTATAGGGCTGAGGGGCGCGGGGTTCAGTCCGGCGCTTGGGGGCATCGTCTGTCCAGGGGACAGGTTTCGCGCAAATGATATCGTTCCGCTTGCGAAGGAAGCGACGGCCATACTACTTCTGCTTCAATCCGCGGATACCGAGACGATCCTCGCGCTAAGGCCGTCGCCGCGGACGGCGGCGGAAGTCGCAAAAGCGCTTCGCTGGTTTGTTCGATTTCGGGCGGAGCGCGCATTGAA
>JAYTEU010000517.1:0-2888 GCA_043734985.1 Chthonomonadaceae bacterium | reverse complement strand
GAGTAGGTCGTTTTGAAGTCCGACCCGATCTTCTCCAGCTCCGCCGAATCGAACTTTACCACGCGTACCGTTGCTTCCAGGTCGGTAAGGGTGGTGGCGAGCTTGGCGATATCGCCCTCCGGCTTCGCACGCTCCTCGACCCGTGCGTCGGCATGGGCGATCGAGGTCGGAACCAGGGGCGCGGGGAAGAACAGCGCCGCTGCGGCAGCGGCGTAAACAGTCTTCAAGGGCAGTCGCAAATGGCTGCGCCGGAAAATTGGCATCCCGGTGTCACTCCTTTTCAGATTTCCGTATCTAATGGTAAGGGATAATCGCCGTGAAGCGTTCCCGGTAGTGAATTGCACGGTGGGCGGTCGTTCGCAGTATAATGATTGAGTGTGCGATACGCTCTATACGAAAGTATATCCTGAATCTATCCGCAAAGTCAAAGCGACCGTTTTCCGCCGAGACGCCAAGGAGGCTCCGACGCCTTCAACTTAACCATTATCGCGGCGCCTGCCGCCGTCTTCGGAGGCCTGATCACTACCTTGGGAACGCTAAACAAATACCAGCAAACCTGCGGAAAAAGGGCGATGCTAGCCGCCGGCCTGGGACTTGCACTTTCAGTGGCGAGGCTGCCGGCGGGTGCGCAGACCGTCGACATGAAGATTTCCGTTCCGCTGGCGACGAAGAGTCGGGACCAGATCTATCAGTGGCGGGGAGAGAAGCTCGTCTCCTTTTGGCGGGGCGACCCAGCCAGCAAGAAGATCGCGCTCACGTTCGATGATGGGCCCCATCCGCCGTTTACGCAGCGGCTCCTGGCGCTGCTGAAGCAGCTCAATGTACGGGCTACCTTCTACCTGGTAGGCAAGAAGGTAGACCAGGCGCCGGATGTGGTGGCGCTGATAGCCCGCAACGGGCACGAGGTTGCCAACCATACCTATCACCACCTGAACCTCGATAAGATGACACAGGAAGGGGCGGCGACCGAGATCAGGCTTGGGAACGAAGCGATATTTCGCGCCTGTGGGAAGTACCCTGTCATGTTTCGGCCTCCGGGCGGGCACCACAGCGCGCACATACTGCGCGCGGCCCAGGGCCTTCGAATGACAGTGAGCCTGTGGACCGACGATCCCGCCGATTTTGCCAATCCGGGAGCGGATGTGATCGCATCACGTATATTGGAACAGGTGAGCGGAGGCGCGAATATACTTCTGCACGATGGCGTGGAGCAGACGTTGGAGATGCTCCCCGACCTGGTCGCAAGGCTGAGAAGAGACGGCTATAAGTTTGTGACGACATCTGAAATGGTACGCAATCTGGAGGCGAAACACCTTGTCCGCAAACAGGGCGCCCGGCATCGCGGGTAGCCCGGAACCGCGGCAGTCGACGGAGACTGCCGCCGAAAAAGCAATAGAAGCGCCGGACGCCCCGCATGCGGAAGCCCCGGCAACAGAGCCCGGTGCAAATGGGAACGCGCCCGAAGAGGCGGCGCATCCCATTGCCGAGCCTGCCATCCCGCGCCCCGTGTTTTACGACGAGGAGCGCAGGCGCTGGCCGTTCTTCGTCAGCGCGGCCGCGATTGGCCTTGCATTGCTTGCGCTGGGAGTCGGCGCGCTGGTGGTCAGCCTGTTTGCGCTCCAGTTCATGCCCCACACGCCTCTGCCGAAGGTCAATCACGACCGCGATGTCGGCAACCTCGAGCCGGGACTGAAAGACTATCGGCGCAACAAACAGGCGTTCATCAGGATGAAGACGGAACAGGCGCTGCAGATTCCCAAAATCCGGGACGCCGACGCGACGCGGGAGGCGGTCCGGCGCGCACGCAAGCAGCGCGCAACGGAATTCGAGCGGAATGCAAGCGTAAATCCGAGCCTAGTGGCGGCCCAGCCCTATGCTCCAGTGGTAGCGGGCTTTTACGTAAACTGGGACCAGGCAGCGCACGCGTCCGCGCACCGCCACATAAAGAACCTCTCCCATTTCATCCCGGAGTGGCTGCACCTGAAGCCCGCCGGCTCGAACTTCGCCGACCCGAGCCCATCCTTCCGTCCTTTTATTGACGACCGGAACAAACAGGACAAAGAGGACATCACGCCCTTCGTTCACTCCAATAACGTCCCGATCATCGTACTGATCAATAACATTACGCGGAAGGGCGGCGAGCAGGGATCGGGCAACTGGGATCCGGATGCGGTGCACGAGATCGTGTCGAACCCCGCAGCGCGCGCGAACTTAATCCGAAACTTGCGCGATTGGCTCGTGCGCGAGAAGTTCCAGGGCATCAATATCGACTTCGAGCAGGTGCCGGAATCGGATCGGCAAAACCTCGTGCAGTTCATGAAAGAGCTGTACGCTGCGCTGCATCCCCTCAACCTACTGGTAACACAGGATGTCGAGGTGCAGGCCCCTGTGTTTGATATGCCGGCGCTCGCTCGGTATAACGACTGGATCGTGCCGATGTTCTACGACCAGCATGAGGCAAGCAGCGAGCCTGGGCCGGTGGCGGGAATCGACTGGACTCAGCAGAACCTGCGCCGTATCCTCAAGGACGTGCCCGCGATAAAGATCGTGATGGGGATTGGAAACCATGCGTACGACTGGACGGCGGGCGTACCGGGCGCAGCGGATCTCACGTATCAGAGCGCCATCGTCGACTGCAAGGAGAGCCTGCCGGATTCAGTGATCACCTACGACAGGAAGAGCCTTAACCCGACTTTTCGATATACCGACACCGTCCTTAAGAACGGCAAGGAGGTCGAACAGAACCACACCGTTTGGATGCAGGACGCGGTCAGCGTCTACAATCAGTTGGTCGCTGGGCGCAATTCGGGAGTCCGCGGCGGGGCGCTCTGGTTCGTCGGCTCGGAAGACCCCAGCCTCTGGTCGTACTTCGATGCAGGCAAATGGTC
>JAYTEU010000516.1:0-3899 GCA_043734985.1 Chthonomonadaceae bacterium | reverse complement strand
CCTCCGAGGCTAATTAGGAGGCGTGTGGGCGATCCGTAACTCGGATCACGGGGCGGCGCGCCGAATGCAGTACAGCCTGGCCGCGGTCCGAATCAGCAGTTGGTCTCCGGCGAGAGCGGGAGTCGCCATGCACATATCGTCGTCCGTAAGAGAATTGGAGCGCACCAGGTCGAATTTGTCGCCTCCCCGCACCACATGCGTGATCCCGTCTTCGCTGAGGCAGTACACCATTCCACCGGATGCCCAGGGCGAAGCGGTAAAGCCGGATCCCTGCGGCAGGCGCTCCTTCTCGTAGTACGGCTTTCCGGTCGCGGCGTCGAAACAACTCAGCAGGCCGCGGTCATAGAGCACATACAGGCGGCCGCCATATGCCAGAGTCGAGGGGTTGTACGGCGCTGCCGTCGGATTACTCCAGCTAATGAAGTCGCTCTTCGTCTCCCCATCCTTCAGCGTGATTTCTCCGGCTGCCCCCGGCCTTATGGCATAGATGGGCCGTGAGCGGTCTCCCACATAGCCTGAGGTCACGTAGAGGAGGCCCTTAACTTCATAGGGAGTGGCAATCGTAATGCTGGACATCCCCGTGAACCACCAGAGCAGCTTGCCATCGAGCCCGTACGACCGAACCTTGCCGCTGCCCGCCGTTACAATCTCCGCGCGTCGAGCGTTGCGCCATACAAAGGGAGTCGACCAGTTGCTCTTTTCGTCGCGTGGCACGCGCCAAACCTCCGCGCCTGTCCGCGTGTCGAGCGCGACGAGGGCAGAGCTCTCCTCGTTATCGTCCACGATATAGAGCCGATCGCCGTATAGCACGGGCGAAGCGGCGGCGCCCCAGCCGTTTCGGGTCTTCCGCGCCGGGAACTTAGTCGTCCATGCGAGACGCCCGTCGAAGTCGTAACAGTACACTCCAAGGCCGCCGAAATACACATAGACGTGCTTGCCGTCCGTCACCGGGGTTTCGGAAGCAAAGCTGTTCTTGACATGTGCGGAGCTTTGAGGCACGCCGTCGAACGCCACCTTTTTCCATCGGATATTGCCGGTCTTTGCATCGAGGCAGATGAGCGTCCATTCGTGCTCCGATGTGGGCGCGGGCCGCTCGCCGCCGAAGTACAGCCCCTTCTTAGGCGGCTCCACGACGCCCTTGTTCACAACGGATGTCACGAACACGCGGCCGCCCCAGGCGATCGGCGACGACCAGCCCCGCCCGGGGATGTCGGTCTTCCAGGCGACGTTTTCGGACGCGGACCAGCGCTCGGGCAGCCTGGCGCTTTCCGATACGCCCAGCGAGCCCCGGCCGCGAAACTGCGGCCAGTTCTGCTCCTGCGCGCGCGCCGGGCGAAGGAAAAGCGCGCCGGCGAATAGAAGAGCGGCGATGAAAACTGAGTTGTTGCGGGTCACAAGGAGTTTCTCCCCCTCGGAGGTCTGTTTGCGGCATCGACATCCGGTTTATGGCGTGGGAATAAATTCCTCGCCTGGTGAAAACGATATCGCCCAGAGGGCACCCGGCCTTCGCGGACTGGAAACCGGGTCCACGAAGGTGGACTTAGCGCTTTCGCGAGGCGTAGACTTCAGTCCCACGGTCAGCGGAATTTGCCCAGTCAATCAGTCGCTATTCCGCATCCGGGGGCGGCAATAGGTCGCCCACACGCACCAGAGCGTCGGGCCGCGCCAGAGGGGACGCCTGCTCGTCCGCGCCGCATACGATGACGCGGCTGTACCCTGCGGCGGTCGGCTCCCGGTGGATAACCAACTGCCGCTGCGGAATGTCCAGGATCCAGTACTCCTGAATACCGGCTAGGGCGTAGAGCGCGGCCTTCTTCGTCTTGTCGAACCGCACCGTGGAATCGGATACCTCGCAGACCAACAACAGGTCTGAGGGACCGGGGTTGCGGTCGGAATAGAATGTTGTCGGTTCGATGGTTACGGCGGCATCGGGGTCTGGGTCGTTGTGCTCCGGATCGGCGTCGCCTATTTCGATCGTTGTCTGCGTCTGCACAAAGAGCCAGCCGAACACGGAAACTAGCCATCGGTGCAGGAATATCAGCGTTTGGCGATGCGGCGGCTTTTGCCCCATTTTCGAAATAATCTCCCCGTCGATCAGTTCGTATCGCCCCTCAAGAATTCCGCACTCCCGCATGGTCTCGCACTGCGCCCGCGTAAAGCGGATACGCCCAGGAGTATTCTCGTAGGGCACACTACCGGACAATGGCTCCGCGATCTGTGTCATGCTACCCCCCATCTACACATTCAATCGGCTCGCTCCCTATTATAGTACCACGCTCCAAACCGACTGTAGCCGGGTTGCAGAGATAGGGAGACACGACCAGTAACGCCCATCCATGAAATCTCATAATCCGAGCCAACCCAGAGGTTCAGACAAGAGCGCTGAAGCCAGGTTAAGCCCTGTCGGGAAACCACCGCATTAGGGTACCATTTGTACAGCCGCTCGCCTCCGCGAAGCGCGTTCGCAATCATCAACTTAAACCGAAGGGATCACCATTATGTCTTTCCTCCCGGCGCTGTTCCTGCTTCTATCCGGGCTGCTCCCGATCCAGGAGGCGCACCCTCCGGCGGTACAGACTTCCAGCCTTGGCATTCGCCATGCGATTCTTGCAACGGGCGGCGAGACGTTCCTTCTGGGCAGCGATGGCGCTACTCGCTGGACCTACCCAGGCTCGACGCGCGACGGATGGGTTCTGCCTAACGGCCACATCGTTCTGGCCGTCAATCGGTCCGGCGAATACCCCGGCGGAGCCGTGGTCGAGCTGGATAAGAGCGGGAAGACGGTCCTCGTGTTCAAAGGATCTCAGGATGAGGTCGACACCGTCCAGCCACTGCCGGGAGGCCGCTTGATGCTGACCGAGTCAGGAGAAACCCCGCGCGTACTCGAGATCGACCGCAAGGGGAAAGTCCTGGCGACGGTCGCGCTTCAGTGCCGGAAGGCGGACCACCATATGCAGACGCGCATGGCCCGGAAGCTCAAGAACGGCAACTACCTCGTGCCGCACGCGTTCGACAAAGTGGTGAAAGAGTATGCGCCCGACGGCCGCGTCGTCTGGTCGGTGGAGACGCCCGACTGGCCGTTCACCGCGATACGGCTGCCCAACGGGAACACACTGATCGGCTGCACGCGCGGCAATCTGGTGATCGAAGTAAACGCCGAGGGAAAAACCGTCTGGAAGCTGACGAACGACGACTTGCCTTCCCCGCTCATCAAGGATGCCTGCGGTGTGCAGCGCCTCCCGAACGGCAATACCGTGGTGACCTCCTACGGCGCGAGCGGCGTGGACGACACCAAGATGATCGAGGTCACACCGGACAAGAAGCTGGTCTGGACCCTGAAATCGGGCCGCGGCCACGGGATACACACGTTCCAGATACTGGACGATCGCGGACTTCCGATCCGGGGCGCCGCGCTCAAGTAAACCCGGTGGAAACTGTAGCGAAGAATCCGGCGAATGCGACTGCGTTCGGGGCGGATGCTGCTCTAAATTAAGCCCGGTCGAAATCATAGAGAAGGATGGCAGCATGCTGTTATTAATTGCCGCCGTAGTCGCCCTGCTGCTTACGCCGGGCCACGACACTGCACAGAAGCAGAAGGGTACCGATATGCCCCAGAATGAGCCCGCAAGCAGCATATTGCGCTCCGAATTTATCTTTGAGCGCGGCCCGACACCCGGCTGCCATGCGTCCACCCTGGTGGAGGCGAACGATGGCACGCTTGTCGCGGCGTGGTTTGCCGGCACGGACGAAGGGAAGCCCGACGTGGGGATATGGTCGGCGGCGCTCGCAGGAGGCAAATGGACGGCTCCAGTGGAGGTCGCGGATGGCGTGCAGCCCGACGGCAAGCGCTTCCCATGCTGGAATCCCGTGCTGTTCCAGCCGCGCACGGGCCCCCTGCT